>NZ_WBKL01000013.1:0-97128 GCF_015714705.1 Nostoc sp. NZL
GGCCAGACGGATTGCCACAAAATTAGAAATTCACTATACACCTAAACATGGGAGTTGGTTAAATATGGTTGAATCAGAGCTATCTGTACTTGTCCGTCAATGTCTCCAACGAAGAATTCCGAATATTGAAACTTTAGAAAAACAGGTCTCGGCTTGGGAGTGCGATCGCAATATTAATCAAGTTCGTGTAGATTGGCGTTTTCGTACAGAAGATGCCAGAGTTAAGCTGTCAAAGATTTATCCAACCCCGCAAAATTAATGGGACAGACCACTAGTACTTTGCAAAATTCAAAATGCTTATGACGTAATACCAATTCTTTGTGAAACTGCACAAAATCAAGCTTGGTGAAACAAAGGGCTTAAGCCCTTTGTTCTGGAGCAACCTTAGATGTAATCGGTATAAGCATTTTGAATTTTGAATAGTATCCTTATTTTTAGTATGATGCACCAATCTCAATGATGAACCTCTAAGGCGAAATTCACCGTATATGGTTCCTCTAGTGATTGCTGATTACTAGCTTTGATCGCATCTAGATAGCGACGCAAATACAACAGTTGTTGAGAATTGGGACGATAAGTAAGACTCCCTTGTTTTTCAAAAAGTGGTGCAGCTGCGATCGCCTGATAGTCAGAATTTTCTTGCGAACTCTGGGTGAGCCAGGTTGAGTCTGTAACTGAAGGTATCAAACCAGAAGGCAGTTCACCTTCCAAAAAAGCTAGGAGGCGTTGCTGACAAGTGCGAGTATTGATCCCACGACCCTCAAATAGCTGGATAACTTCACCAAAAGATAAGGATCGGTCTGGTAGCAGCCGCAGCAATTCTGTAAATAAGAAATAATCAGTGTATTGTTGCCTGGGTATATCTAATATTTGGGGATGCAGAGGCAGCATCGCCAAACCATAAGCAACCCGACTGCAATTAGGAGCGCCGTTGTCGCCGAGATATAAATCTTGAATAATCTTAGCGCTGGGGAGTTTTTGCCGTAGCCAGCGATTCACCGTCCCAACACAAGCCACCCCACCAGTCAGGATAGCTTGATTAATGGATTCTGTGGGGATGCCACGAGCTACCAACAACTTGTTGAGTTCTCGGTTCAGGCGGCGCACAAAGGGGATAAATACCTGGCTTTCTAAATCTCGCCGCTGCAAAATCCACTGCTGATCGGCCAATTCCAGAGTAAAAGAGTCTTGGTGTTGCAAAATCAGTTTTAGGGCTAGTGCGGCATCTAATACCGCCTGTCCCAGCAGAGAACTTTCTAGACGCTGCTGGAGGCGAATCCGAGCGGTGATATCTGGTTCCCCGACCCTGGGTAGTTCTAATTCTTCCAACCCTAAACTCTGCCAACGCATTTGGTCTAAACCGGGAATTGACGGTTGCCATTGCCAAGGATTACTGGTAATAGTTTTGCGTTGGCGTAGCCCGCCGCAGGCATCGCTTAGTGTTTCTGGGCGTGATTGCCGAGATTTAGGTGGCAATAGCAGCTGGCAGATAATATCTTGTTCAATTCCCTTGCCAGCATAGGCAAAACTATGGAGCATGAAATCATTGTATGTCAATTGCAGCAATGCTTCTGGGACATCTACCAGCAACATTTCTGTGGCAGTTGTCCCAATGTTAATCACAAGGGTGTTGCCAACAATGGAATGTTCACTGGTTTTTGCAGGATGAGAACCCTGACGTTCGCTTAATTTTACTTGCTCACCGTTAGCAGCATCGAGTTCTGGGAGTAAACTAGCGATCGCTTCTTCTACAAAAAAGACTTGCTGCGGATGTTGGATAAGTTTGCTGGTGAGTAAAGCTTCCCGCACGTTGAAGCGATATTGTTCCGACCAGCTAGATGGACAGGTGCAAATGACACCAGCAATATTATTGATAATCTTGGGAAAATCTTGTTCGCTGATCCCCATAGCAGCAGCCATTAAACTAGGGGTGGTACAAGTTTTTTCGGATTTGAGGGTTAACAGTAGCTTAGAGAGCGATCGCACAACCCAAATCAAAGGACCTGCCGAAAATTCATTTAATTGCAAAACAGGTTCCCATTTTTGCCGTTCGCTCTTGTAGGGAATGGCTACTTGTAAATAGGGCTTCAACTGCGCCGAGTAGAGATTGTTTATTGTCGAATCTGCTGTTGATCTCGGTGTTGCAGGGATTGTAGCTGAATGCTCAGGTACTTTATCTTGGGCAACAGCCGCAGGTGCAGTCTGTTCATGTGCTTCGATACTTTCGTTTTCACCGTGGGGAACAGAAGCTGTAGGCAGATAAACCTCTGTTGGTAAACGAAATGATTGCTGGAAGGAAGTTGTTCCCGGCGAATTTTCTGCTGACCAGTAGATAGGATGTACAACAAAAGTCGAGCGATTTAATAATGCGGCAGAAATTCCTGTTGTACCTAAATCAATCCCTAAATACCAAACTGATTCTACAACATTGAGCGAAGCTTCGGGATTGTTAGTGGAGTTGGAAATTGAAGGTAAAGAACCTTCTTGAACAGGAGTTGTGACTTCCTTTTTTTGTTCAGCTTCTACCTGGGGAATTACCAAACTGGAGAAAGCAGCAGTTGAGGTATTTTCTACTATTTGGAGATTTTCTGTTTGCGGCTCAGGGGGAATTGTGGGGATTATGTCTTGATTTTTAGTAACCAGCACCTGAGAAATATCCAAGTTAGTAGCTGGCTGCAACTCAGAATTTAGCTGCCGATCAAAATTAGCCAAATCCCGATCTAATTGCTGCAACTGTTCTTCATCTAAAGAAATATCAGGTACGGCTGGAGCCTGATTTGACTCAACAGAAAGCAAGTTTTCCTGCGGGGAAGCAGCAATGTAGTTATCTAAAAACGGTTCTGGCTGATCAGCAATTAATACTTCCGGTGTGGTGATACCTTCTGGTGCATCTGCTACGCGTAGCTTGCTTCCCTGTAGGGGTACGTTAGGCTTTGCCAACGTAATTTCTGTATTTTCTGCTACTTCTGCGACTTCTGGAGTAACTGGTGCTGTAGTCGTGGCATCCTCCACAGAGGATGATACTTCCAGCAGTTCCTGATCATTACCTGCATTAGGCAATAGGTCAGTTAGGGTATTAATTGTATCAACACTAGCTGGCTGAGTGTCGACTTGTACGGGAAAACTGTCTGTTTGTGGCAGAGAGTTGCTAAGAGGCGACCCTGTATCAGTATCCTCTTCAAAAAATAGTTCTTCCTGTGGTTCTGATGATGAATCTGTAGTTTCTACTAAAGTATCTTGGGATGAAAGACCTATATCTGTCCCTCCAACCGCAGAATCCACGGTTTTAGGGACAGATGGACTCTCGGCGATTGTGGAAGCAGATAAGTCATTTGTGGCAACATCGAGGCTTGGATTATTAACATTACCAGTACCAAACAAACTGGCGTAAAGTTGGTCTACTTCATCGCCAATTAACGCAGAAATATCTTGCGATAATTCGGTCTGGGTTTCAGAAGATTCTGACGAGTCTAAGCCAAGCTGCAACAGCACTGCATCTAGATCCTCTGTGAGGGTAGTCTCCTGTTGCTCAGAATTAATTGTGAGTGAAGATGAAATTTCTGGCTGTATAGGCTCGAAAGGTTGGGGCGCGACTCCAGCAGTTATCTCGGCTCGGTCAGCCAATGATTGTGGTGTCTCAGATTCTACCTCCAACAAAGATGATTGAGAACTAGGGGATTCTGGCTGCAAATGCTGGGTCAAATTATTGAGAAAGCTGGCCATCAACTGTTCGCCTTGCATTCCCTTGCTATGCATTCTTGCCAGTGCTTGCGACAGGGATTCGTAATAAGTATTAATGTTGCGCTGTAGTGCCTCAAAGACTACATTTACTGTCCCATCCAGTGATAATAAACGTTGATCCAACTCCTTGGCCAGATGTGTTAACCTCTCTACACGATCTGGTGATTCTAACAAAGGTTGAGTTGCAGAGGTTGTTGGTTCTGAGTTTGCGTGATTAATTCCTTCTGAAGAACTGGCAGAATTTTCCCAAGTTTGTGCTGCAAGTGGCGTTAAAGTTGGCACAAGGCGACTCATGAGTACCTGTAAAAACTCGGTAATCATTTGATCCTGGTTTGTCAACTGCTGCGCTAAGGAGTAATTTTGCAATCGCCTTTGCTCTAGCTGCCGAATTTCCTGTATAAGAGTTGCTCGTTCTTGCAAAAGCAATTCTAATTCCGATCGCAATGGCTGGATCAAGCTCGAAAATTCACTTTTTAATTGTCCTGCACCAACAGTGCTCTGTTCCTGATATGGTTCAAGCTGCGGTAATTGATACTGGTTATTACCTTGATCAATAAATTTTGTTAATAAAGGCGATCGCGGTTCTTCAGAAGGCTGATTTGGGATGCCTTTCTGTAATGCTTCTTTTTCTTGTAGCCTGACCAAGAAGTTGCGAATTCGTTCTAAAACCTCTTTAGGCTCTTGTGCCTGACCAGACAGAAATCTAGACACGCGTTTGCCACCGCTGGCAAGTAAGTTGTCAATGTCTGCAATCAGCTTTTGAATTTCGTCTGCACTGGAAGTCACTTTTGTTACCTTACCTAAAAACGTATGTCAACTAATGTGACAATTACTTTACAATCACCGTACCCCTATGAGGATCTTACATAGGAGAAGTTTTGAGTGGCAAAAGCCGCTGCTTGGACTTGTGACTGTCATTATGTTATGGATTACTGGGAGTCGTGGCAATCTTCAGTCAGTGTTTGTGTGAGAAGCTTAGTTTTGCAGCTCATTTAATTGCCTATTTTTGAAAATCGCTAAAATACCTGAGCAATAATTTACTCCCTTTAGTATCATTGATGTTGTTTGCCTATATTCTGAACTAATCAAGTTTGCAGTGCAGCTAGCCCCTAAGCAATACAACCGCCGGCTATAAACTACTTTTTGCAAAACTTTTATCCCGTTTAAACTTATAGGTAAAAATTGTCTAGAAAAACGTTCTTGTCGCTTTCTTATGTAGCATAGTTAAGTTTTCTCTTTGAAAGGGAGCTGTGCCTTGATGGCTTAGGCTGAAACTGGCGCTCTTGTTTGTTGTGTGTATATAGCAGCTTGAATAAAAATGTTGTAATGGAAGACCGATATAGCTTGCAAGCACAGGCTAATCCTTGGATGATCACCTCGGCTCCCTTTTTTCAAGGGTTGCCAGAAACTGCTGTGGAATCAGCCCTGATCCATCTTGTTACCCGCACTCATCCAGCCAATCAGGTGATTTTGCTAGAAAATGACTGGGGCGGTTCTGTGTATTTTATTCTGGACGGATGGGTAAAAATTCGCACCTACAATCTGGAAGGAAAAGAGGTAACGCTGAATATTCTTGGCAAAGGGGAATTGTTTGGTGAAATGGCGGCTCTAGATGAAGTACCTCGATCCACAGATGTGATTACCTTGGCCCCGACGGTAATTGGTAGTATGCCTGCTCAAGATTTTGTCAAGTTACTTCAGATAGAACCCTTGGCAGGAGTTCGATTGGCGCAACTCATGGCACGACGCTTGCGGCAAGTAAATCGCCGATTGCGGTTGCGGGAATCTGATAGCCAGTCACGGGTGGCAGATACGTTGCTATTTTTGGCAGAAGGACAGGGAAAAAAAGGGCAAACAGGAACCGAAATCCCCAATTTACCCCATCGGGAATTGAGTAGTTTGAGCGGACTGGCCCGAGAAACGGTGACACGAGTGTTGACAAGGCTAGAAAAAAAAGGCTTGATTAAACGGGATCAAGACACTATTTGTATTCCTGATTTGTCAGCCTTAGAAAGAATGATCGTTTAAGAACTTGTCAGATATGAGTATTTTAGATTCTCTGCCAGATGAGCCGGAGGAAGATCCATCCCCTGAATCTCCAACTCCCCACAATCATTGGTTAGACAAAGAACAGCAGTTAATGCCTCCTCAACTCAAGGCTGAGGCACCCTTGAGGATGGTGGAAACGGCGTTTTTAGCCAGTACCGCTAGCTTAATTTGGTTTATTAATTTTTACTTTCCCTTGGGGCCTGTTTTGCGGATATTTTTTCCGGTGCCCATCGCTCTAGTTTATCTGCGTTGGGGCAAACGCGCGGCATGGATGGCAGCACTCACCTCCGGGTTACTGCTAACGGTACTGATGGGGCCAGCCCGCAGTTTGCTGTTTGTCATGCCCTACGGGTTTATGGGCGTGCTTTTAGGAGCGACGTGGTATCGTCGTCGTGTTCCCTGGATTGTTTCTATCACCTTGGGTACGATGTTGGGTACTTTGGGAGTATTTTTTCGGCTGTGGTTGCTGTCTGTTTTGTCAGGTGAAGACTTGTGGATTTATGTAATTACCCAGGTAACTGAGTTCATAGAGTGGGTATTTTTGAAGCTGAGTTTGTTAGCGAGTCCCAGTGTATTTTTGATTCAAGTGGGAGCGATCGCTCTAATTGTACTAAACAACTTTATCTATCTTTTTATCGTACATCTGGCATCATGGTTGCTTTTTGACCGCCTGGGTAACCCCATTCCCCGGCCACCACGCTGGGTGCAAGTCCTCATGGATTATGAAGGATAGTCAAGAGTTGTGAGTTAATAGTTATGAATTAAACTCCTAACTCCTAACTCCTAATTCCTAACTTTTAACTTTCCAAATGATTAGTATTTATACGCAAAAAGAACAGAGTAAAGAATGGCTGCGACGGTATCGTGGCTGTCTACCCGTATTTGCATGTGTTTTAGGATTTACTGAAACTGGTTTAATTCCAGGGATTTCAGCAGCCGGTCGCACACCAGAGGATCGGAAATATACTGCTTGTGCCGATGCCGAGTTTTTGTATTACGGCCCAGAACATAAAGCTCAATATTCCTTACCACCATTAGCAGCCGGGGCTTCACCTGTGCTGATTTCTCGCGCTGTTTTTGAGTCACTAAAGACACCAGTTCATTTGTTTAATGCTGGTTTACCCCAGCCTCCTGCTGTTCCAGTAATTGATTTGGATGGCGCTCCTGCTCAGTGCTTAAGTGGTGGTTCTGCTATGGAAATCACAACGGTACACCACTTGTTTAAACAAGGGCTACTTTGGGGAGAACGCCTTGCTGCCAATATCCAACATAAGTATGTGATTCTTGGTGAGTGCGTCGTTGGAGGCACTACAACTGCCCTGGCAATCTTAACTGGTTTGGGTATAGATGCTGCCGGAAAAGTTAACAGTAGCCACCCTATTTGTAACCATGCACAAAAGTGGGCACTAGTGGAAGCGGGGCTGGAGAAGATGAGGGGGTCAAGTAGAGACATGGAGAAAACTTTTCCCGCGTCTCCATTTGACCCCCTACAACTCGTCGCATCTGTGGGTGATCCCATGCAAGTGGTGGTAGCTGGGATGGCGATCGCTGCTAGTCGTAATTGTGGTGTAATGCTTGCTGGCGGAACACAAATGCTGGCGGTTTATGCTCTGATAAGTGCGATTGCTCAAGCTTATGCTGTATCATGGCAACCCGAAGCAGTCGTTGTAGGCACAACTCGCTGGGTGGCAGAAGACCCTACTGGCGCTACAGTTGACCTAGCTCTCAGCTTAGGAAAAGGCAACTTAACTCAGAGTGGAGGAACCCCTGCCTTATTAGCAACTGATCTGAGCTTTGCTGATTCTCGTTATCCCCAACTGAGAGCTTATGAACAGGGCTTTGTGAAAGAAGGTATGGGTGCTGGAGCCGCTTGCATAGCCGCTCATCTTAGCCAAGATTGGCAGCAAAACCAACTTTTGGCAGCCATTGAAGCCCAACTTGAACGGCTAAGTACAGCATTTAATTAAGGAAGTAGCCAATTAAATTTGGTAGGACTCTGCGTCCCTCTGCGCTTTATTAAAAACTTCCACCCAGGATTGTCATCAAGTGCTAGCAAGAAATTTATCAATTTGATAGCTGGATTAATTGCTTATACTTAATATATTCTTACAAAGCCATCACTCGACATTGAACCTAAAGGCTTACCTTCCCTACCTCCAGCCATTTTTTTATTCGTTTAACTCAGGTTAAATTTAATGAATTCTCTCTCTGAGTAATTGTTCTTCTAAGGCAGCAATGCGATTGTATGCTGCCGTTAGTTGCGCTGTCAGTCGTTGTATTTGAATTTCTGGTGTTATGTTATCTCCACTTTGACGATGCATGTCTAGATACATGCCATCTGTCAATACATCCTTGTGCTCCATTTCTGGATTGAAATTGTTACGTCCTTTGAACTGGTAGCCTCCAGCCGCACCATTTTCCTGATAATTATGCTTTGCTTGTGTATTCGCTAAAGAACACTCTGAGAAAGCTTGAGCAACTTTACCATCAAGCTGCTCAATCACTTGGCAGAGCGCATCCAGTTTTTCGCTTAAAGTCAGGATTTGCTTCTGTAATGGCTCCATTTAATACCCTCATCCGTACATTCTCTTTATGTTATTCAATTGACTCTCAATGTTAACTATACTTAGGGATTATTTAAGTATTGATAATTTTTGGTGCAAAAGTGAAATTTAAATCATTACTTCTAAAGATAAGTAAAGTTTGACCATAAGTACTAATGAGGAAAATTATGAAGAAAAATCCAACTTGAGGCAAGTAATTGCCGAAAAAATCATTAATTTGACTCAAATAGTCAAAATTAGCGATATTACCAAGAAAAAATACTAATAACTCCCCAACTACACTTTTTCAGTTAGTCAGCCTCTGGTGAATATCTGCTTAATATTAGGTATAATCAAAAATCTCAAATCCAAAATCAATGGATCGACGGTCTTTTTTGCTAGGTACAAGTACATTGGCACTTTCACAAGTGCTTTTTGGTTGTGGTGGAAACAACCAGACGCAACTAAAAGTAAAGTTATTAAAAGGTTCTATACCTGGCCAGATAGTTAATCAATTCCACAAAGGTTTGCAGCAACAGGTGCAATTAAAGTTTGCTCCAGTTGAGCAGATACAGGATTTATTTCAGCAATTACAGAATTGGCAGCAGAAACCAAAAAGCACTGATGAGCAGGGATGGAGTCGCTTTATACCCTTTAGGCAAGGTCAACAAACGGCTGATGCAGACCTAGTGACATTGGGAGATTACTGGTTAAAAGCAGCTATTGAGCAAAAATTGATTCAACCACTCCAAGAGGTACAGGGAAACCAATTAAAGCAGTGGTCTGCTTTAGATGAAAGGTGGAAGAAATTAGTAACGCGCAACGACCAAGGTAACTTGGATACTCAAGGGAAGGTCTGGGGTGCACCTTACAGGTGGGGTAGCACGGTGATTGTTTATAACCGTGACAAGTTGCGAAAATTAGGATGGATGCCCAAAGATTGGAGTGATTTGTGGCGGGATGAAGTGCAGCAGCGCATTTCCCTACTTAATCAACCACGAGAAGTTATTGGTCTGGTCTTAAAGAAGCTAGGAAAATCTTACAATACAGAGAATATTGACCAAGTACCAGACTTGGAAAAGGAATTACAGACATTAAACCGACAGGTTAAGTTATACAGTTCCAATAACTACTTGGAACCTCTAATTATGGGAGATACTTGGCTAGCAGTTGGTTGGTCAAGCGATGTACTGCCAGTTTTGGGAGCTTATCCGCAACTTGGCGCAGTTATTCCCCAATCAGGAACAGCAATCTGGGCAGACTTGTGGGTACGTCCCGCAGGTATTCCTAGGGTTACTTTATCAGATCAATGGATTGATTTTTGTTGGCAACCAAGCACAGCTAAACAAATTTCTGTGCTGACCAAAAGTAATTCACCAATTTCTACAAATATTGTTGCTTCCGATATCCCAAAACCATTATTAAGCTTATTACAGAGCGATCGCGAAGTGTTTGATAAAAGTGAATTTTTGCTTCCTTTACCCCCATCAGCAATAAAACAATACGAGTCTTTATTCGCCAAAATTAAAGTTTAATTGGATATTGGGCATTGGGTAGAGGAGAGGAATTTTCCCCTTGCTCCCAATTCCCCATCCTCTAACTCCTGACTAGAGTAAACGCTGTAACCCTATCTTGTTTTTGACATTTGTTTGGATACTGCATAAAGCTGGACTTGTACTAAAGTTGCAAGTGTAGGTTGCTAAGGGTTCTTTTTGATAGTTAAATACCCGGACGTTGTAACCAAAGTTCCGTGCAGTGCTACCCAAGCGATTCACGAAGTCGTAGCGCTCTACATACTCTAGTAGGCTCCAAATTTGCTGATTCACGATCAAGTCTACTCGTGCAGGTTCTTGTTCAGAAGCTGGATATGCTATCCAATTATCCAATAGCTTTCTCTCAGAGTTTTGTTGTGCCCACCATAAACTGGGAACGGTTAATCGTTCTGGGTTTATGGTGTTAGCTGTGATTACATAATCTTTTGGCTTAGTCAATAAGTCTAGTTCTAGAGGCGCATTAGAAGGCGACGGTATTGGGGGGGTTTGCGCTAACGAGGGCGGGGCTAGTAAAGTGGTGAGGCTAATGGTTAGGAGTAATGAAAATGATGTCTGGCGTTGGCGCAGCCCGCCGCAGGCATCGCACAATTTAGGTATATGCATAGCTGATACTAATTAGTAATTAAGGTATAAGTAAAATTCGCGCAATTTTAAAGTTTAATGGCAACTATACGAATTCTTCGATAGTCTGCCGTCCAAGTTCCTTGTTGATAAAGCGTCGGCTTGAGATATTCCTCCACGACGCGAATTAGTTGTATTTGTTGCTCACCAGAAAGCCCTGCTAAAAAGGCATTGGCGAACATCTGAATCCAGTTTGCCATACCTGCTTCTCCCTCTGCTAGGGGAGTTGGACGAGCAAAAAGGATGGCATGAATGACATCAAAGCCTTGCTGTTCTAGTAAGGTGGCGTACTCGCCAATACTAGGGAAATACCAAGGATTTAGGGCTTTTACAGGAATATTAATTGCTTCTAAGGCGCTTTCCAAAGCTGTGGCGATCGCTTGCACATTTCCCTTACCACCAAATTCTGCTACAAAACGGCCTCCAGGTTTTAGGGATTGATGTATGCAAGCGATCGCACTATCTGCTTCTTTCACCCAATGTAGTACAGCGTTGGAAAATACAGCATCCAATAATTCGTCTACTTGAAAGTTTCTGGCATCAGCTACATCAAAGCGGATATGGGGATAGTTTTGCCTAGCCTTTTCTATCATCGCGGGTGCATGATCAACTCCCCTTACTTCAGCACCAGCTTGGGCAATTTTTTCTGTAAGTTGTCCAGTGCCACAGCCAAGATCCAAAATCGATTCTCCTGGTTTAGGGTTGAGGAAGTTTAGTAAGTCCTCACCATACTGCCAAACAAAAGCGTGTTTATCTTGGTAAAGGGCAGTATTCCAATCATTATTGGGTAAGGAGATATTAGTCATAATTATTAATGGTGGTTCTTAATTGAATGCATAACATTTTTTTATTGTGGGAGTGACTCTTTAGCTCATCCTACTGCGGCGTGAGCGCTACTTCTCTACAAGAGGCTGCGCCCTAAACGTAGCTATGCCGCAGGCTTTACGATAACGATAACGCTCAGTACAAGTCAGTCTAACGCTGCCTACCCCACAAGATACGTATTCAGATCATGGCAGAAGAGAGTTTGCTTTTTCGTGTCATTTTGTAACTCTAATGCCTGTTGAAAATATTTTTTCTAGGAAGCGATCGCTTATTTGAACATAAATTTGGCTTATTATAATAAGAGTAATTACTTTATTAGATAAATCTTTTGTTTCGGCTATATATTTCTAGCTCTTGCTAATGGTAATTAATAGCTTTTTATTTTTCGTTTAATTGCGTATGCTGTTCTACAATATGTTGTGTTGACTCGTGTCAAACTAAGCAAATTTGCTTATTTACCAACAGTTATGCTTGAAAACTATTGCCTCATCGTCTTTAAACATTAACCGCAAAAAAGTTTATGAACACCGAGCAAGACAATGGAAATCCGATTAAAAAAGCTATAGAATCCCCGGTGGCAAAGTTAAAAGCTAAGAAAAAGACCGCGAAAAAATTCAGAAAACACACAACTGAAGGTGAAGGAAGTTCTAAACTATCCAGTCGGCTCTACGAAAAAAAAATAGCCAAGCTGCAATTAGAATTGGTGAAAATGCAGTATTGGGTGAAGTTTACAGGTGCCCGCATCGTAATTCTTTTTGAAGGACGGGATGCCGCAGGTAAGGGAGGTACAATTAAACGGATTGCGGAGCCATTGAATCCGCGTGGCAGCCGGATCGTCGCTTTAGGCACGCCCAGCGATCGCGAAAAGACCCAATGGTATTTCCAACGCTATGTGGCTCATCTGCCAGCTGCGGGTGAAATTGTTTTGTTTGACCGCAGCTGGTATAACCGGGCTGGGGTAGAACATGTGATGGGTTTTTGCACAGAAGAACAGTACAAGAATTTTATCCAAGATTGTCCAGAATTTGAACGGATGTTGGTGCGTGAGGGCATCATTCTACTGAAGTATTGGTTTTCTGTCAGCGATGATGAGCAAGAACGGCGCTTTCAATCCCGAACCACTGATCCAGCACGGCGGTGGAAGCTGAGTCCGATGGATCTCGAATCGCGCGATCGCTGGGTGGAATACTCTAAAGCCAAGGATGTCATGTTTGCCCACACGAATATTCCTGAAGCACCCTGGTTCACCGTCGAAGCAGACGACAAAAAACGTGCTCGCCTGAATTGTATTTACCACATCCTCAGCAAAATTCCCTACGTGGATATGACCCCCCAAGCTCTAGAACTGTCCCCCAGGAAGCCTGCTGATAGCTATGTCAGACCACCCCTGAATGAACAGTTCTTTGTACCACAGATTTATTAGGTGAACGCTATGGGGGTAAGTTTCTGCGAGATGGAAACCCCTAAATAATCCTTGATAACGTACCTGTAATTTATAGCCAATACTTTCAACTGCTGTGACAATCAGGAAACAGTAACCAAGTACGAGAAACTAACAGATGTTGAGAGATTTCAGCAGTAATCTAAAATATCAATTTGATAGCCTGCTATATTCCTAATGTATGTGTTTTTTACCACCGAGTTGCAGTTAATTATGCTCAGGGAGATTGACAAAAATATTTGGGTTGCTGAACAACCATTGAGATATTTTGGACTTAGCGTAGGCACAAGAATGACAGTTATTAGCCTTGCAAATAGTGAACTGGTCGTTATCTCTCCAATCCAGGTTGATCAGGCAACCATCGATCAACTGAATAAAATTGGAAATGTGAGGCATATTGTGGCACCTAATCTTTATCACTATCTGTTCGCCTCCAAATTCAAGCATTTTTACCCAAAAGCGACGTTTTGGGCTGCACCTGGACTAAATTCAAAAAAGCCTGAACTTCCAATTGATCAAATCATCAAAGCAGATGAAAATAATTTTTTGGATGAAATTCAATATTTGTTATTTGATGGTTTTAGAACCTTCGGTTTAAGTGGGCCTGATTTTCTGAATGAATGTGTTTTCTTTCATTCAGAAAGTCGGACTTTAGTCTTAACAGATACTGCTTATCATTTTGATGAAAGCTTTCCACTAATAACACAATTAGCGGCTAGGGTAATTGGGACATATAAAACCCTTAGTCCGTCTTGGCTAGAGCGATTATCTACACAAGAAAAAGAAAAGGTAAGGCAATCAGTTAAAAATATACTCGCTTGGGACTTCGAGCGAGTTATTGTGGCTCATGGTAGCATCATTGAAAACAATGGTAAGCAAAAATTTAGGGAAGGATATGAATGGTTTTTAGGACTCTCCTTAAACGTCGCATAACTTATCAGAACATTGCTAATCACTCTATCCATTTCACCCAATCGGGTGCTGATGCGATCACAGACTAGTGATGAGGGGCTATTTTTATAACCAAGATACAAAATATTTTCAAGTCGCAGCCCCCGCCCTGCGATCGCAAAACGAATTATGACCGCAGTGCAGACACTCCCAATGGGCCACGAGTTACGCCCAATTGATTTTGCAGCTTCAACTCGCGCCAGAGTTGGGAACCTGTAATTTCACCTTGCACTAGTTGACGATAGCGATGTATTATTTTAGTCACTTGGTCTGGTGTCTCATTCACGAACTCGATGCGAAAGTGACGTAATCCTAGTTCTATGAGGCGCTGTACGTACTCTGCTCCAGTTTGAGCAGTGCCGTTAAATACAGTGTTGCGGCAACCTACATCTGCTTTAAGAACGTGTTCGCTGCCTACACGGTCTTTTAATTTCACTTCCTGCTTTTCACAAGGTCGTCCACAGTTGGTATGGTCTGTACCCGTCGATAGAAAGGCACAAAATACACAATGCTCCATGTGGAACATCGGTATATGTTGATGGATTGTCACCTCAAACCACTGGGGTGGACAACTGGTGAGCAGGTCTTGCAGTTGGGTAATATTCAGGTCATAGGATGCCGTCAGCCGTTCTAAACCAAAGCGTTGCTGAAAGTAGTCTGCTGTTAAGGCATTAGCAACGTTGAGCGAAAAATCTCCGATACAACGGTCTTGGGCAAAAAATTGCAGTTGATCATAGTTCCGCACCAGATAGCCATCTGCTTCACAGGCACGTACTTGCTGCAAAATCCAGTTTTCTCCAGGTTTGGTAATTCGGGGTGGTGCAACCCAGATGGTGGGGAGTGGGGATTGTTGCCCTTGTTGGCGTACTAGCTGCACGGCTTCTCGGTAGGCGCGGGGGTCTTCAAATTCACAGTACAGTGTTTCAATACCAGCTTTGAGAGCAGCTTGGAGTTGCTTGAGGTTTCGTACCAAGACTATGAGTGCAGGAGATGTAGCTTTAGCTTCCCGCAGGGTAGGTGATGAGGGTAATGAAGAGGGGAGCAAGTCTTGGAAAGAGACATCAGAACGTAATTGCCAGCGTTTGGGTTGACTTCGCAATTCTTCCAACTGCGTCACAATTTCCCGCCGCATCCGGTTTAACTCACTTACGGGCAGCATAATAGCACCACTGAGGTGGTTGGTTAGCGTTCCCAAACAGAAAGGTGTGTTACCGAGACGACCGAATTGTTCTTGTAAACGGTCTGTATCTAGGGGTTTGGTATGGGCTTCAACTAGTGAAATTGCAGACTCCACTTGTACAATATTACCGAGTTGATCACGAGCGATCGCAATCAATGCCTGACCAACTTCTCCATAAACCTCCAAGTCAATCGGACGCTGAAATTGGGGATTATCGCCTGCAAAACTCTGACGTAGTTGCTTATCTAATTCTGGATCACTGGTTTTCCAAATGCGATCGCCTATATGCACTCGGCGCAGGTTCAAGTCATTTCGACCAAAGGACAGCATGGTTTCATTACCTTTGGATACCACAGCATAAACCCGGCCGCCTTCTTCCTTCGCCTCTGGATGACCGCAGTCAAACACAATTCCATCCCCTGGTTTTACAGGCGCTTCCAGTTTGACTGTTACCTGTTCGTTGTGAATGCGGCTGACTTCACCCAAATAAACCCCACGTTTTTTACCAAAGCGGGCGTGAACTAGTTCCTGATTATTAATCCCGCCAAACCAGCCTGTGTAAAGTCCGCGAGAAAATGCCATTTCTAGGTTGTAATGTTCTTGATCTGTTTGACCTCTCCCCCAGCCCCTCTCCGAAACGGAGAGGGGAGTTTTTATTCCCCCTTCCCTTGTAGGGAAGGGGGTTAGGGGGTTAGGTTTTTCCAATTCCTCCATCACCCCGTCCAGGGCTTGGCGATAAACACGGGTGACATTAGCAACATACTCTGGGGCTTTCAAACGGCCTTCAATTTTGAGACAAGTTACTCCTGATTTCACCAAGTCAGGCAAAACATCTAATCCCGCTAAGTCTTGAGGACTGAGTAAATATTTGCGTTCTTTTAAATTTACAACTTGCCCATCAGCGATTAGATCGTAGGGCATCCGACAAGCTTGGGCACATTCACCTCGATTGGCAGAACGTCCGCCTAAAGCCTCACTAGTCAAACACTGACCGGAATATGCCACACACAAAGCACCGTGAACAAAGACTTCCAAAGGCAGCGAAGTTTCCTGTAGGGCAATCTGCTGCTGAATTTTATTGATTTCTTTTAGAGAACATTCACGCGCCAGCACCACTAATTGACAGCCGAGAGATTTAGCAAATTCCACCCCAGCCGCACTGGTGATGGTCATTTGCGTGGAAGCATGAATAGGAAAATCAGGGGAAAGGTGGCGGATGAGACGGCATATACCAATATCTTGGACAATTACCGCATCCACACCTGCGGCAATAATTGTGCGGAGATATTGCTCTGCTTCTGCTAGTTCTTTGGGAAATATTAGTGTATTGACAGTGACATAACCTTTTACGCCGCGCTGATGCAGAAATGTCATCAATTGAGGTAAGTCCGCCTCAGTAAAATTTTCTGCCCGCATTCTGGCGTTGAAGCGATCCAAACCGAAGTAAATCGCATCTGCCCCATTTTCCACAGCAGCTTTAGCACATTCCCAATTACCTGCTGGCGCGAGTAGTTCGGGACGTTGAAGGGAGAGTTGTGAAAGGGAGCGATCGCTTTTCATTAGACTTAGGGTTAAGTAGCACCATAGTGATTTTATCTAAGTTGGTGGGGAAATGAGGGAAAGGGTGCGATCGCTTTTTGAAAATAGCAAAATACTTATAAGTTGTAGAGATTTTTAAACCATATTAAAAATGTCTGCGCTTTTGGATGTTGAGGATTCAGAATTTCATACTTTATGGCTTGATGCAGTTGTCTTCCTGGTTCTTCTTGCCATGCTAGCCAAGTGTAAATTTTAGCTTTATCAAGATAAGAATCTTTGAACGATGCTCCTTTGCTTTTTGCTTCTTGCGCTACTTCCTGAGCATATTGCCAAATAGTTTCGCTTTCATCTCTAATCATGTAAGCTAAAAAGCTCTCTAACATACCTCTCATTTGGTTATCTGGCATAATCCAGATACCAAACTTAATTCCATTTTTTGTAACGTGAATAAGTCCTGTCTCTGATATTGCTTCAGGAATGTCGGGGATACTTGGCAAACAAGCATTTCTTATGCTTGTCCAACGTGTAGGTAAATCTTCATCTGCGTCTATTATCACGCCTAAATGGGTAAGTCCTGATGCTTGTAATTCAGTAGAGATAAGGTTTGCATCAATGTTTTCGTAACCTCCACAATCTTGTATTGATACAATTGCTTCCCTTTTATTCTCACCCCAACGAATTCCATTTTTTTCTATTAATTCTGGTATAACTCGTAAATCGTCTTGTCCTTCTACTAACAGTTTCTTGGGTTCATAACCTTTTGCCATTACTAACGTACCTCAATTTCTCTTTCAGCAGCAATGACAATTTGAGGTTCAGTGAAGACTACACTTGTTTCTTTACCTTTTTCAATTCTGTGAATTCTAATACCATCCTCAGTGGCATCTTCCTGCTCTGCAATACTAGCTAAACTTGTCCAACAATCACTATTGTGTGTAGTTGCAAAAACTTGTACATTTAATCTTTTGGCTGTTTCCCAAATCAGTTTCCACATATCAGACATCGCCGTAAAATGGAGTCCGGTATCAATCTCATCAACGAATAAGTATCCGTCTTTAGCACATACTATCGCCAGTGCAAGTCCTAATATACGCCAAATACCATCACCCATACTTCCAATTGGTACACGCTGATTACTGTCAGAAAGTAGCACAAAGAAACCACCCCGTGAATCTAAGGAATACCTAGACTTTCGAGAACTAACTGGAGCAATCCGTTGAATTTTAGAGTCTATTCTATGAAGTGCCTGCTCTACAAGTTTTTCTTCAGGCGTTAGTACTATCTGATCAAATAGTTCAATCATCTTCTCAGTTCCTAAAGAAGATGATGTTATAAATTGTATTTTTGGTGATGAATTTTTAGGTTCTCTACGCAATTGACGAGGATAATCCTCTACAGGAAGTCCGCCATTAGCCGATAGCGGTAGTCTCCAAGGCTTTTCTTCTCGCCCATAATTCCACTTAATATTGAAATCTAGTTCTCTTAATGCATCGGGGACTTCATCATATAAAAACTCAGCCGATGAGTTAAGTGGTTCTTTTGAAGAAATTTTGCGTTCTTCTATTGATACAATAAGCTCCTCTTGAATATTGCTATTAGTACCTGTTATTGAAAATTTGCTCCCCAGTTCAATCTCGTGACCATAAAAAAGGTGACGAACATCAAGGTCTTGAGATTGACCTAACCTTAATCTACGTTCACTACGCTCATCATCAAAAAAATATTCACTCCGGTTAGTCATTGTCTGACGTAGTGGCTCAAGATTATTCCGTGAGCATAAAAGTTGAATAGCTTCTAGTATTGATGTTTTACCGATATTGTTTTTACCAACGAGCAGGTTGACTCTACCAAGCTGCTGAAGCTCGAAATATTGGAAACTACGGAAATTCTCTATTTTTATCGTCTTCAACATAATTTTGCTAGCCGGAGACAACAAAGAGGTAATGACTGATATTAGTATAAGCAGACTTGATACTTTTCACTCTAGCAAAAAAAACAATTGCTCAACTCCATCAACTCGCTCCCCTTATCCCAATCCCTCAACATCAACAATTTCGCCTTCCAACTCAACAGGCTCAAACTTCACCTTGTTGTATAAATCTTGTAAAGAAATCTCAAATGGTACAGTTACAAGTGCGATCGCTTCATCTTCTTCATCGTATTCACGAAGCGTCCATTGCTTTTTCCCAATTTTGGAAAATTGCTCTACATGAATCCGAGTTTGGTCAATTAATAGATATTCTTGAAACGTAGAAATAGTTCGGTAAGCCTGAAATTTATCTTCGCGATCGTAGTTTTTAGTAGATTTAGACAAAACCTCAACAATAACTTGGGGATTTGTAATAATATCTGTACGGTTGTTGAAAAACTCTGGTTCACCTGCTATTACTGTCACATCTGGATACGTGTAGATACGCTTTTGGTGTATCCACAGACGCATATCGCTATTAAACACTTCGTATTCTTGTTGTCTGAACGCGAAGTTTAACACAGCATATAAATTACCAGCGATACGATTGTGATTTATTGTTCCACCCGCCATAGGAATTATTTGTCCGTCAATGTATTCACTTTTGTAGTCAGCAGCTTCTTCTAACTCTAAATATTCCTCTGGGGTATAGTATCGCTGTTTTGTTATTTGCATAATTTTATCAGGTAGCAATGTTTAACGATACGGAGCGTCTAGTGACCCATATTTACTGAACAGTTTAACGTGGTTAGATAGAGATGTTATGTGCTTTGTACAAAGTGAGCGTAGGCGCAGCCCAACCTAGGCATCGCTATCTCAATTCACAAAATAGCTCACATACTATTGATAACCTGCTGCTTGTAACAGAAACAACTTGGCATAACGTCCTCCTAGCTGTAACAACTCTTCGTGAGTTCCCTGTTCTATAACTTCGCCGTTTTCTATAACCACGATTTTGTCAGCCATCCGTACCGTTGAGAAGCGATGGGAAATCAAAAGTACCATCTGATTTTGAGTAATAGCGCGAAAATGATTAAAAATCTCAAACTCAGCTTGGGCATCTATTGCTGATGTTGGTTCATCTAACACCAAGATATCTGCTTGCGATCGCATAAATGCACGAGACAAGGCAATTTTCTGCCACTGTCCCCCAGAAAGTTCCTGTCCTCCCTTAAACCAACGACCAAGTTGAGTCTGGAAGCTTTGGGGTAATTGGTCGATAAAAGATTGGGCCATGCCTTTTTCAGCAGCAGTTTGCCAACGGGTTTTGTTTTCGAGATGTTCTACATCGCCCACGCCAATATTCTCACCCACAGTAAATTGATAGCGGACAAAGTTCTGAAAAATCACCCCAATGCGACGCCGCAGCACATCCACATCCCATTCCTGCAAGTCCAAACCATCTAAGAAAATTCGCCCAGAGTCCGGTGTGTAGAGTCGGGTAAGTAGTTTGATTAAGGTAGTCTTACCGGAACCGTTTTCACCCACAATTGCCAGTTTCTCTCTGGGTTTCAAATGTAGCGAAATGTTTGTCAACGCTGGTTTGGAACTTCCTGGATAAGTAAAAGATACGTTCTCGAAACGAATACCATCTTGGGGATTTAAACCAATGGTTGCCTTACCCCAAGACTTTGGTACTTCCTCTTCGAGAAAATCGTAGAGATTTGATAGATATAGGTTGTCCTCATACATCCCTCCAATAGAAGTGAGAGCATTGGAGAAAGTAGACTGTCCTTGGCGAAACACAGTGAGATACATTGTCATATCTCCCAAGGAAATCCTACCTAGCACTGTTTCCAGCACAATCCAAGCATAAGCTAGGTAAAAAGCACCAGTACTGACTAAACTAAAGAGATATCCCCACAGTCCTCGCCGGAGAGTCAAATCGCGGTCTTCGCCATAGAGTTGATCAAACAGGTTGCGGTAACGTCCTAGCAACATCTCTCCCAATTGGTAGAGTTTGACTTCTGTGACAAAATCTTCTCTTGCTAGCAGATTTTCTAAATAGTGCTGTTGACGAGTTTCTGCTGCACGCCAACTAAATAAGCGAAAGCCTTCCCCAGCAAACTTTGTTTCTGCAATAAATACAGGTATGGCAGCCAAAATCAGTACTACCACCGCCCAAACCGAGAAATTTACTAGCAAAATACCGTAGGTGAACAGAGAAAGAGCATTTTGTACTAAACCAAAGGTGCGGTTTACTAGGGAAAGGGGACGAACTGATGCTTCTCGTCGGGCATTGGTCAATTTGTCATAAAATTCTGAGTCTTCAAACTGCCTAAGATCCAGTGTCAGCGCCTTTTCTAAGATGAGTACATTCACCCGTTGACCCATTAGCGCCCGCAATAACGATTGACAAATGATGATTCCTCGCTGACTACCTGCTAGTAGAATTACAGCGATCGCTTCTAATCCTACATAAAATAGGGAGGGATAAATATTGACAAAACTATTGTTTTGTGAATTAACTTGAGAGGCAAATACCACTGCATCAACAATTAACTTACTGATGTAGGATATCGCCGCCGGTAAAAGACCAGCCACTAAAGTTAAACTAGCCAAAAAAATAGTAAGCGATCGGCTAGTAGTCCATACTAGGCTTACAGCCCGTCCACTGTAGCGGAAAACCGTCAGTGATTGGTGTAAGATATTTCTTTTTTTTTAATTTTCATGTTTTTTCCGCAAGGTACCTCAGGTGCAGCGGATCTTCCTGACTCTATTTAATCTTTATAAATTTTACATTTTTATCCCCACAATCTCCTACCTGCTTTCCCACTTAATTTTTGGTGAGCATCTTTCAATAAAGCTGGAATATCTAACTTTTCTGGACAACGAGGCAAACAGTCACCGCATTCTGTACAGCGGTTACCTTTCATTCCAGGGAACCAGTGGCCGGCATTTTCAAACATTCCGTAACGATATTGCCCATAGTCTTTCATGTCGTATGCCACTGTGAGATTTCGTAACCGCAATACCTCTGGAATATTGATATTTTCTGGACAGGGCAAACAAGCATAACACTGACTACAATTATCAGTTTCCAAAGCAAGTTTTTGGTGATGTTCTAATTGCTGGAAAGCAGAAATTTCTGCTGATGTTAACTCTCCACCATCGTCGGCGAATTGCAACGGTTCCATTAATTCATCTGGGTTTGCTGACCCTATACTCAACGTAGTAATACGGTTATCACTAAGTAAAAATCGATAATTTAGTTCTAGGGGTGAATACGGCTTACACAAGTCTTTTAGGATTTGGGGTGGCGTGTAGAGACGTCCTCCCTTGTCAGCAGGGGAAATAATGAAAACGCCCATGTCCTTCTCGGCAGCTAGCTGAATCGCTGGGGCGTGCCGTTGGAAAAAATAGTAATAATGCAGATTGACAAATTCAAATAAATCTGTATTAATTGCTGCCTGAATTAGCTCTAATGACCCGTGGGTAGAAAAACCAACGTGTCGCACTCGACCATCGGCGACAGCTTCCTCCACGGCCTGCATACAGCCATTTTTGGCTTGCACCCACTCCAAATGTTGCCAAGTGTTCAAGCCATGAACGCCTAAGCAATCTAAATAATCTAGCTGTAATCGTTCTAGGGATTCGTCGATGCACCGACGCATGGTGTCAGCATCTGCTGTGGCTGAGATTTTAGTAGTGACATAAAGCCTCGTCCGGGGTACTGATAACCCAGCTTTTAGCGCCCTACCAAGATACTCCTCACTGTTGCCATAACCTCTGGCGGTTTCTAGATGATTAATTCCTAGCGCTAAGGCTTGTTCGATGGTCTGGTGAGCATTTTCAACAGAAGCCAAGTAGCGCATTGTCCCCAAAGAAAAAACCGAGAGGTGCAGATTCGTTTTCCCAAAGCGTCGGTATTGCATCTTTAAAAAGAGTTATGAGTTAACAGTTAAGAGTTAGGAGTTGAAGCAAGTAACTCCTAACTCCTAACTCCTAACTCATAACTTTTCTAGCTGTCACCATTACCAAAGCGCTTAATCAAATCTTCAGGACGGAGATTGGAAATAAATTCACGGAAGGCTTGCTGTTCGGCTTCATCTGCATCGCGATCAACGGGGATAGAAGCATCAGCAATCACTTCTTCCATTACCCAGATGGGGGTATTTGTACGGAGAGCAATGGCGATCGCATCGCTAGGACGCGCATCAATTTCTTTTTTGACCTCGCCTTGCTGGACAATTAAGGCTGCATAAAATGTATCCTTTTGCAGGGAATGAATAATTACCTTTTCTAGACTCATGTTCCAAGCCTCTAGAATATTTACAATCAGGTCGTGAGTTAAGGGTCTGGGAGGCTTCTGATTCTCCAGCGCACCCATAATTGCCCTAGCCTGTTCCTGACCAATGTAAATTGGCAAAGCCCGCCGATCTGAAGAATCTTTCAAAAGCACAATCGGGCTGCGGGTTATGGCATCTAATGCTATGCCAGCGACTTTCATTTCAATCATTGGCTAGGCCTCTACAATGCTTTGAGAACCTTGGATGCTGTGTAACAAATAGTACCCCTTTTGGAGTGGTTTGGCGACAGTAATAAACATAAGCATTCGTTCTCTATAATTGCTTCTATTAAACTCCGAACTTGTGGTGAAAACCAGAGTAAGTCAAATTGGTCTTCTTAGACAATAACCTTCTTACCCAAGTATGCCTTGTGAAGGATGCTAATGTGTTAATATCCCTATAATAAAAAAAGTCAGAAAATATACTTGGATGTTCGAAATTTCTGTGACAATTACCAATTGATTTCAGCCAAAATTAGGCAATAAATAGAGTTAGTTTGACAAAAAAGCCGTGTTTACAGGATTAATTCAGGCATTAGGAACGATGGAACCCTTAGGGGGCGATTCTTGGCAAATTACTTGCAAAAGCCAGTCCGGTGAAGTAATTATGCAAGATTTAGCTTATGGTGACAGTGTTGCTGTAGATGGTGTTTGCCTGACAGTGGAAAAAGTTTTAAAAGATGGGTTTATTGCCACTGCTTCACCGGAAACTTTACGCCGCACAACGTTGGGAGGTGAGCAAACTCAACAGAGATATGTCAATTTAGAAGCGTCGCTAAAGGTGGGCAGCAAAGTTGGCGGTCATTTTGTGATGGGTCATGTAGATGGCATCGGTCGATTGCTAGTGGCAGAACAAACGGCTAGTTCTTGGGAAATGACCTTTATTGCTTCCGTTGCGATCGCACGTTACATTGTCCCCAAAGGTAGCATAGCCGTCAATGGCATTAGCCTCACAGTAGCGACATATGAACCAGAACTCTCCCAATTCAAAGTGGCGGTAATTCCCCTCACCTATGCCGAGACAAATCTTCGCTATTTGGTTCCTGGAAGTTTGGTAAATCTAGAAGGGGATATTCTCGGCAAATACGTCGAAAAATTCCTTTACTCTGGTAATCCACACACCAGAACCACTGATGAAACTAGTATGGATGGCATTACACCCGCATTCTTAGCAGAACACGGGTATTTGTAACTAAAAGAGTTTGGAGTTTGGAGTTTGGAGTTTGGAGTTTTAAATTCATAACTCTTCACTCCTCACTCCTCACTCCTAACTCCTAACTTTCTTCTAGCTGCCTGGTTTCTGGCTTACCTGAGTAGTTTGTAAGCCTAGTACTAACTGACTGAGGCCGCTTTGTAAATGCACGCCTGGGTCAGTAGCAACCCACCCATTTGGTGACAGATGACGGACTTCAAAGTGCAGGTGAGGGCCTGTGGAGTTTCCGGTGCTGCCAACTCGCCCAATCACAGTTCCAGGTTCTACCCACTGACCGGGTTGAACAAAGATTTCTGACATGTGACCGTAAAGAGTTTGTTGAGCCGATTTGTGATTCAGGGTAACGGTTAAACCATAACCGCCTAACCAGTTAGCAGTTTCCACTTGACCAGCAGCTGCTGCCAAAACTGGCGTACCTGTAGGCGCACCTATGTCTGTACCAGCATGGAAGCGTTGATTACCCGTGATTGGATGAACTCGCCAACCAAATACAGAAGTGATAGAAGCGGGTATAGACAGGGGATACATCATTCCCGTACCACTATATGCAACTCTCCCTGTGTAGGGGATTTGCGGCAATACTGATGCTAGTGAGAAGTCGTAAGCTACGTTGCTGGGGCGGGGTGCAATATTGCCATCTGCCATTGGTGGAGGTAAAGTTCCGCCACTCGGTGCGATGGGAGTTGCACTCACTCTTGTGGGGCTGAACTCGCCAGGACTGGGGATAAACCGATTAGGGCGAAATGCGCTCTTGGTTACACCACTAGAACCACTTTGAGCAGCACGCCATCTGCTGGTATTGCCAGTAGTTGCAGCTTGCCGCACGGGTGGAACTACTGTTAATTGGGCGTTTTGACTTCTTTTGAGCCAATTAGGTGCTGGTTTACCATTAGAATCAGCTACACTCCTTTGGGGTACTTTGGCGCAAACGCCGCCTAATACGCTTTGCCCTGAAGGCAAAATGGCTCGACAACCACTGGAACGTTCTGTGAGAATTACGGAATTTGGTGCTTGATAAGTACCTGTGGCACCACTGTCATAACTATTAGGATCAATATAGGCGTTATTATAATCCTTGGTTTTCCCCGCCGTTGCCCTGACAGTACTGTTCGAGTTATTTGATGGTTGAGCAACTTCTGGGAGTTTTTCAGGTAAAGAGCGGGCAGGGGTATTGGGTTTTTCCTGTCTCACGCGTGCAGGTGCAACCTGGGAGGCGGCTTCTACCTTGGGTTTTTCCTGTCTCACGCGTGCAGGTGCAACCTGGGAGGCGGCTTCTACCTTGGGTTTTGTCTGTCTGATAATCACAACAGATTCAGCAGCTTCGATTTTGGGTGTAGACTGCCTAACTGGCTCTTTTGATTGAGCAACCTCTGGCTTGCGTAATCTTTGTTTGAGTCTGGCTCGCCGTTGGGAAAATTCCGGTTGCGCTGGCGCGGCTTGGGGCGCAACAGCCTGTTTTTTAACTGGATTTGTAAATGCTGTTGGTTGGGAACTTTCAACAGTGGGAACGATGTTGTCTATTTGTGTTTCCGTTTGGGCAAACACAAAGCCGCCGCTAAGGAGGCTGACGCTACTCAGCCAACAGAGGCTCTGAGCTGGTAGCGTGGAGGCAAAACGTTTTTTTGTCAGACCTTGTTGCCATAAGTAATGCAAACGATGAGGGGCAGAATTTTTGCGCTGCGTCATTTGTTCTCTCAGTTGTGTGTAATTAGCCTAAAGAGATGATGCTAGTGGTTTGTCTTGCCCAAAGAGCGAAATTTTGAACAAACCTCAAATTTAAACGGAAGATTTATGGTACCCCAAACTGATTGTACCGGGTTCAATATAAATTTCCGGTGTAATTAGTTCCTTTGTATCATCTGTTTCTAAATCAACTCGTAAATTTCCTTGAGGAGTCACCCCAACTACTGTACCTGAAAGATTATTGACGTAGACCCGATCGCCCATGTTTATAAGCAAATCTAGATAGCGAGACAAGAGTATGGTTATTCCTTCTTGGCAAAGGCACTCCATACCGGATTCTATTCCCAGTAAGACTGTAGAGGTTAGCATTTCCAGACAAGAAATTGGTCTGAAATCTTGGGAAGCTTGCCATGATTCCAGATTGATTCCCGTTTCTGGTACTGAATTTGTCCAGTTAATACCAACACCAATTACTGCTTGAGTGATTTGTCCTTTGTTTACTTTGGTTTCTGTCAAAATGCCGCCTAGTTTGCGACTATTTAAAATTAAATCATTGGGCCATTTTATCCCAACATTCACGCCACGCTCGCGCAATTTAGATGCAATTCCCCAAGCAGTAGCAAAAGTTAGTTGGTAACTGTCAGTAGCCTCTATTTTGTGGTCAAAAGAAATCGCCACGGAAACATATAATCCCCCAACCGGAGAAATCCACTCGCGTCCCCATTGTCCCCGCCCAGCAGATTGCCTAGTTGCAATTACTACTGTTCCTGAAATAGCCCCTTGGTTGAGTAAGTTCCAGAGGGTTTGGTTTGTTGAGGAGACGCTTTCAAAAAAGTGAAGGAAAAATGGTAAATATGTATAGTTACGCCCTGCTTTCAAGGCTGTTTCCAAGTTTTGCAGATTAAATCCCACAGCAGTTAACCCAAATTCCGTTGTTCAAGTTAGCATTGATTGGCTGATGAGTGATTTCTGTTTAGGTTTGGTTGAAGATGCACACTTGGCACTGGCGCAATTGGGAAGGACTGCCTTATCTAACTTGTAGTATTCTGGAACATTGGCATCACGGCTTCTTTACCCAGCAGTTTTGGCCGCGATCGCCACAAGTTATCACAGAAGTATTGCAACCAGAGGCATCAGTCTATCGCTTAAAGCAGGTTCATGGCAATACTGTTCTCACCCCCCAAGAAGTTGAAAGCTTCTTAAGCTCTGTTGGGGAGGATTTAGCTTCGGCAGATGGTTTAATGAGTGAGCAGCCTCTACAGGCAGTTTGGGTAGCTAGTGCAGATTGTACACCCGTGTTGATTGGGGATGTGAAAACTGGACGAGTAGCAGCATTACACGCAGGCTGGCGGGGGACTGCCAAGAAGATTGTTCCCTTAACGATCGCTCGATTACAATCTCAAGGCAGCAAACTCGATGATTTGAGAATTGCGATGGGCCCAGCGATCGCTGGGGAGGTTTATCAAGTCTCTATCGAAGTGGCTGCCGAAATTGGGGCTAGTATTATACCACATGAAGACGAAGAAAAAATTGTAACTGCATTACATGAGCTACCAAATTCACCTTTACTAGAAGACCCCAATCCTGGCAAGGTAAGGCTGGATGTCCGGCGAGTGAATACCTTACAACTGGAAAATATGGGGATTAGTGCAGAACAAATTGCGATCGCACCTTATTGTACTTTCCAAACTCCAGAGCATTTCTTTTCTTACCGTCGGGAGAAAGAGAAAAAAGTTCAATGGTCAGGAATTGTTAGCGGAAAAAGGTAAAACTAGTTTTAAGCTTTAGAGGATGTTTTAAAAGTATTATTGCTAACACTAAAATCTCCCAAATCTAACCTACCTCTCCCTAACCTTTTCCTTTTAGGAGAAGGTTAGGTTTCTGAGGTTTTGGCCTGAATTATTACAAAAAAGCTTGGCTCAATAACTCGCGGTGTATTAATGCCCTATCTACTAAAGATTTTATTTGCTCTGGTGATAAAGGATCACCATTGGCATAATGCTCCATCCAAGTCAGACTAATCAAATTGGGATCATCGGGTAAACTTGCCAAATCCCACCCTGGCATTTCCAAGTCTTCCATGAGACGATTTACTTTGGGGTCATAACTGAGAGCAAAGCAGCGACAACCTTCAGCCGCAGCCATAATCAAGCTGTGCAGCCGCATCCCAATCGCCATCTCCACGCCGCGAAACACACCTTTTAACAGTTGCGGATCTTCCAGACACAAAATCTTGCTGACATCTTTAAGGTGTGGTTGAATAGCTTCGGCAATACTTAAATCTTCACTTTTTTGAAATGGCAATAATAAAATAAAAGTCTGCGTAGCTTTTTGAAAATCTACCAAAGCACGAGTCAAGTTTGCTAGGCGTGTTTCTGTAAGCTGAGGATGCGATCGCAACGTTACCGCAACTCTCGGCGCAGGTAAATCCCAAAGTCCCGGTACTGGTTTAGATTCCAATGCCCAAACCGGGTCTGGAGCTATGATACAAGGAATTTGCCAATCAGATAATAAAGCAGCACTGGCGCGATCGCGGACACTAACTTTAGTACAATTACCAAAGGTTTGCCGTGCCAACCAACGAGTTTGCGGACGCACTAACGGGCCAATACCCTGCGCCCAAGCAACAGTTTTCAAACCCATTTTCTGCGCCAATGCCATCAGTCCTCCATAATAAAATGGGCTGATAGTACTGGTAACATCTTGAATGAGACTGCCGCCACCCCAAATCAGGGCATCACTTGAGCGTAAAGCTTGCAGTACAGGTAAGGGAGCCATGCGATCGTAGGTTTCTACATTGTAGCGATCGCGTGTTTCCTCTGGATTACCAGAAAGCACCACAGGCGTTACGTGAGATGGTAACATTTGCAAAAGCGTTGCCAACAAAGCTTCGTCACCACCATTACCTTTACCGTAATACCCAGACAATAAGGCCCGCATCTTGACCATTTTAGATTTTGGATTTTAGATTATCAGCTTTTTTAAATAAATATCTGTTGCTATTACTGTATGCACGCCCTATCGATTCCCACCTGGATTATTCATATTTCTAGCGTTATTGAGTGGATTGTCGCCATTTGGTTAATTTGGACTTACGGCGAACTCACTGGTAATCGCAATTGGTGGGGATTATCCCTTGCCATGTTACCAGCTTTAGTTAGCGCCATGTGTGCTTGTACCTGGCATTATTTCGACAACGCCGAATCTCTGGAATGGCTGGTAACGCTTCAAGCTACCATGACCTTAGTTGGTAATTTTACGCTTTGGGCAGCGGCGTTTTTGATTTGGCGTTCTACCAAGTCTACTAACACTATTGAACCAAAACCTATCAAATCAGAGCAATGATTTCTAAAGAAACCCTGTTTGCACTTTCACTGTTTCCCTATTTGGGTTTCTTGTGGTTTATCAGCCGAAGTCCACAAATGCCGCGTTTAGCACTGTATGGATTTTACGGCACTCTTGTCTTTGTTGCCATCACCATCCCGGCAGGAATTTACGCCCAATTGCATTATGGTGAGTCTTTAGCCAATGTAGATTGGTTGCACGGTGGTGCAGAAGTATTTTTGACCCTTTCTAATATCTTGCTTGTGATGGGTTTTGGACAAGGGATAAGGCAATTAAAAATCAAAAATCAAAAATAGGAACCCCAGCTATAGCTAGCGTTTTGATTGCAATGAGGAAAAAGTAAATGGATGTAATTCCAGCAATTGATTTACTCGAAGGTCGCTGTGTGCGACTGTATCAAGGAGATTACGATCGCTCGCAAGTTTTTAGCGAAAATCCTGCTGATGTTGCCAAACAGTGGGTAGATGAAGGTGCTACTAGATTGCATATAGTTGATTTAGATGGTGCCAAAGCAGGTAAAGTAGTAAACTTGGCAGCAATTGAAGCGATCGCTCATGCTGTGTCAGTGCCCATTGAAATTGGTGGAGGATTGCGCGATCGCACCAGTGTGCAACAAGTATTCAATCTAGGCATACAGTGGGCAATTCTCGGCACCATCGCCGTAGAACAACCCCAGCTAGTAAAAGAACTGTGTGAAGAATTTCCCGAACAAATTATTATCGGTATTGATGCCCGTAATGGCCGCGTAGCAACTCGCGGTTGGTTAGAAACCTCAGAAGTTTTAGCAACCCAACTAGCTGTACAAATGCAAGAATTGGGTGCAGCCGCCATCATTTACACAGATATCCACCGGGACGGTACACTTATCGGCCCCAATTTAGAAGCTTTGCGAGAACTTGCAGCAGTAATTTCTATCCCAATAATTGCTTCTGGCGGAGTAAGTTCTGTCACCGATTTGTTGAGTTTGTTGGCATTAGAACCTCAAGGCGTGACTGGCGTGATTGTCGGACGTGCCTTGTATACTGGGGATATTTTACTCAAAGAAGCATTACGAGCAATCGGGCCAGGGCGGATTCAGGATATTCCACCGAATCTAGATTTTTCTACCTTTGCTTGATCTTTTCTGTCTTTGGTGGAACACTTCACACACTGTACTCGGAGTAATGAGTACAGTTGTGGCTCTCTTAGGCAGTCCGGCTATTTGTTTTAGCTACATAGTGAATGGTACGGAGGATGAAATGGTTGTAACACTGCAACTGCGCCAGATCGACCTTCAACCAGGGCAGTGCTTACGTGGCGTTGGGTGTACCTGAAATTTGGTGTTACGGAGGCGGTAAGTTGCAAGTATTTGTCTTAAATCAAGCAGAATACATTGAGATGCAAACTAGCTCCACATTTGGGAATTTGCCTGTGATTGAAGGAATCTTGCAGTTTTTGCAATTCAGCCTCACAGAAGGATCTAGTACAGCGCGACGAGCGTTTAGGCAGTGGGTGCGTGAGGCATTAGCACAGTAATATCAAGTTTGCTTAAATACTGATAAATGTAGATTGGGTAGCCTATTTTGCCCAGCCACCAAGCGATCGCTGACTCATATATTAAGATTTATAATTATCCGGTTTTATCCAGTTAAAAGTTAAGGTTTTTCCCGATGTAACATTATTTACTAACTTTTTCTAGTTAGACTTAAATTTTCTATGATATATTTCTGTAATCAACAATACCCGTGATGTAGATAATATTGTAGTAAGTTTTAAAATTTAGTATTATGTCTAGTCAAGAACAAAATTCCAATCAAGCATTTAAGCAAACACAGGCTAGCGCAACAAAGAAGAAGAAACTACAACCTCCCCCAGACATCAAAAAACCAAAAAAAACCGAATAAAAATCGTTATACTTCCTTGTAGAGACTTAATTTAAGTCTCTACAATTCTTATTAATAAAGAAATCAACTTATTTATTTTTTACTTGAGTCTTTGCTTGTTCTAAAGCTATTTCTTTTATTGCTTGGTATGAATTAACATTTGAAGTACCTTCAATAGCTTTAACTGCCAAATCCTGAACTTGTTTCAGAGCAGATTCAAGTTGTTTAGAAAGATTTTGAATCCGCGTCTCTTGATTAGTAATAGTTTGTTCTAAAGATTGTAGTCTTTGTTCATAGAAACGCTTTTGACCTTCTACTTCTTTAGAATATAAATCTGATTTTATTTTAGCTTGGTAGTGGGCAATGCCTTTGCCTTCTTCTGTAGCTTTTTTAATGGCTGCTTCTTTATCTTTTGGAAAAGCTTCTACCTTGGCTTTTAATTCTTCAAATTGTTTCTCTCTCTCAGAAATTGCTTTCTCTCTCTCAGCCCACTGTTTTTCTGTTTCTTGTAGTAATTCTTCCAGTTGCTTATATAGCGCTTTCTGCTCTTGTTCGTATTCGTCACTTTGCAGTTGCCGCTGGAGTTCTAAATTATACTTATACTCTGCCGCATCGCGTTGCCGAGTTTTATTCAAGTTTTCATTCCGTTCTTTTATCACCCGCTGCTGTTCCTCTTGTTCTTTACACCAAGTATTCCTTTGCTCTAGTATTTCTTGGAATAACACTTCAGAACGCTGGCTATATTCTTCGTGATAAGCTTTAGTATTATCTTCATAAGCTTGGATAAGAGTATCCAAGATATCATCAGAAATTTCCAAATTGTGCAACTGTGTTAATTGTTGGATTTCTTCTTCTAAAGTTCGCCTGATTTCTTCTAATTTAGAGGCTTTTGTGGTTAGCTGTTCCGATAATTCATTTGCAGCACTGCCAAAACCTAATTGAGTTTTCACTAAGCTTTCAATTGTATTGTTCATTTTTTGTTGGACACTAGAAAGCTGATTCATAGGTGTTTTTTGTTCTAATTTAGGCTGTTCTTTAGTTCCAGACTGGTTTTCTTGGGCAACTTGTTCGAGTTGCGATTTCAGCGCTGCTTTTTCTTTAGCCAACTCCTCATACGCCTGAAGAATTTCTACTTTAGTATTCTTATCAGTCGGTTTTTTTACCACCACAACAAACCTCCTCTTCAGGAATTAAAAATGATTAAGATGCTACAGACTCACAACTATTTAGGATTAGAACTACCAAAAGCTCTCATAGCTAAGTCTTGTGCTTGTTTTAATGCAGTTTGCAATTGAGCAGATATACCTTCTATTTGCTCAGACTGTTTCTTAATTGTTTCTTCTAGAGATTGAATTTTTAGTTCATAGCTCTGTTTGTTAGATTCCCATTCTTTCTCAAATAAATCAGCCTCGATTTTAGCTTTTTGGCTTGTTTCTTTAATTGCTTCTTCCCTAGCTTTCTTAACGGCTTCTTCCAGTTCGTTAGGAAATTTAGTTACCTTTTGTTCATAATCTGCAAAGAGTGGTTGACGTTCAGCGAATATCTTTTCTCGTTCTGCCCAATCTTTCTGTTTCTTTTGAGAATTTTCTTGAATTTCCCTTTGTTGTTGGCGTTTTATCGCTTCGTAGCTGTCTGTATTGAGTTTACGAGTAGTTTCTAACTTATACTGAGATTCTTCTTGTTCTTGCTGGCGATCTTTAGCTAATAAATCGTTATATGCTTGGAGTTTCTCTTCATACTCTGCTTGCTCTTTTTGCCATTCTCTCCGCCTGATTGTAATTTCTTTCTCTAGTGTTTCCCTTTTGCTGATAGTGTCTTGTTCTAGGGTTTTTAATTTTTCTTGGTGTTCTTGACTTAAAATGTCTAGGGTATCCGCTACAACTCTGATTTGTTGAAGCTCTTGTAAGCGTTGAGTTTCAATTTCTATAGCTCGGTTCAATTCATCTAACTTGGAATTTTCCTGAGCTAGTTTTTCAGATAATCCATTGAGAATACTACCAAACTCCAGTTGTAAATCAGCTAAACCTTTGACAATACTATCAACCGTATATGCAGAAGCTGCTTGCAGAATCTCTTGACTTTTTGCCTTTTCTGCTTCCTCTTGTTTGGTTGCTATTTTAGATTCCAGCTTTTTTCTTTGGATAATAATTTGTTGAAATGCTTGCATTAGTTGTTGTTTGCTGTCCTTGACTCCAACTGTAGTCATCTTCCAACTCCCTTCAATAGGCAAATGATTTATTGGGTAGCAAGCCATACCAAGGACTACCCTATGCAGACATCAGAGTAGCCTTTAAATCAACATTTTTAACGCAGTGTAAATACGGAAATCATCACCATAGGACACTTAGGTAGTACGAATTTTCCACATATATGTCCTTATGGTTTTCAGTTATAGTTTTCCCTTTGGCTTTTAGTACTTTTGTACTAAGGTGAATATACCCAACTTAATCTGCTTTTGTCAAGACAACCCTTCATGTAATTGCGCGATTTATGATTTAGGAGGGTGCTGTGGCATATGTTACTTTTTGTAAAGAAAATCTAAAAGAATTAACCCTAGTAGAAGCGCGGTTGCAGTAAGGCGAGATAATAGATTCAATCATCCTAATTGATACAAGCACAGTCCCAGACTTTTGTGATATCAATGTATACCAGTGAATCGACCAAATATTCTGCTAGAACGGACATTGGGCAAACCAGCCGTATTCTAGTAGTAGAAGATGAAGAATTAATCCAGGAAATGCTAGCTGTAGCCCTGGAAGAAGAAGGTTATGGGGTGACAACTGCACCCGATGGGCGGTCTGCTATAGAGTATCTCAAAAGTTTTGAAACCAACTCAGGGGAACTTCCCTTTGATCTGCTCATTCTTGATTTGATGCTGCCTCAAATCAATGGGCTAGATATTTGCCGTTTGCTGCGTCATCAAGGAAACCCAGTACCTATTTTAATGCTCAGTGCTAAGGGTAGTGAAACTGACCGCGTTTTGGGGTTAGAGGTGGGAGCAGATGACTACCTGACCAAACCCTTTAGTATGCGTGAGTTAGTGGCTCGTTGTCGCGCTTTACTCCGCCGCCAACGCTTAAGTAATTTGCCACAACTACCAGTATTAAAATTCAAGGATGTCACCTTGAATCCTCAAGAATGTCGCGTGCTGGTTCGTGGTCAAGAGGTGAGTCTTTCTCCTAAAGAGTTCCGCTTGCTGGAACTCTTTATGAGTTACGCCCGCCGGGTATGGTCGCGGGAACAATTACTAGATCAGGTTTGGGGGCCAGATTTCGTCGGTGATAGTAAAACCGTAGACGTTCACATTCGATGGTTGCGCGAAAAATTAGAGCAAGACCCCAGTCATCCTGAATATATTGTGACTGTACGAGGTTTTGGCTATAGGTTTGGATAATTAGTTTAGATAGTTGTTAGTTTTTAGTAGTCACAAAGAAACTAACAACTCAAATGCTTTTATTGGGATTTTGTCTGGGTTTAGCGGTAGGCATTGGGTTTTGGGTTTGGCAACAGGTTCAACTTAACCGCTACCTGGGGCGCTTACTCCGACCGTTAACCTCGCATTCTTACAAGATGGGACTGCTGTTGATACCTGGTTTGCGGCAGGAAATAGCGATGGTGAAACAGCAACGGCAAGATTTGCAGCAGTCATTGCAAACTTACCAAGACCTACTAGATTTTGCACCAGTGGCATATTTGCAGGTGGATGAGGAAAATCAACTGCTGTGGTGCAATCGGCAGGCACAGGAAATTTTGTATCTGCAAAGTTGGCAACCAGAACAGGTGCGCTTGTTGCTAGAGTTGGTCAGGTCTTACGAACTTGACCATTTAATTGAGCAAACTCGTGATTGGCAAAAACCACAGACGGGAGAATGGGTATTTCATCCATCTTGTGATGATGCGGCAGAGATGCCAACAATAAAATCTCTGGCCTTGCGGGCATCTAGCTTGCCTTTGCCCAATGGACAAGTGGGAGTCTTTTTAGAAAATCGTCAACCCCTATTAGATATAAATCAAGTACGCGATCGCTCTTTTTCTGATCTAGCACACGAACTCAGAACGCCCTTGACTTCGATTCGCTTGGTTGCGGAAACTTTACAAACCCGTTTGGAACCACCTTTAAATCGCTGGGTTAATCGCCTAATGCAAGAAGTTGATCGGCTGATTAACTTAGTGCAAAGCTGGCTAGACCTCACCCAAATGGAAGCAAACCCAACCATGCAATTGCAAACCAAAGTTGTAGAATTGCGATCGCTCATTGCATCTGTTTGGGAAACACTAGAACCCTTGGCAGAGCGCCAACATCTATCTTTTTCTTATTCTGGTCCAGAAAATCTTTGGATTAAGGCAGACCAAGCTCGTATTTATCAGGTTTTTCTCAACTTGCTAGACAATAGCATTAAGTACAGTCCTCCTTGTACAAGTATTCATGTTGAAGCGAAAATCTTATCAACAAAGGATAATGATGCTGCTTCCCCAATTCTGGAAATAAATCTTATTGATTCTGGAGTCGGGTTTTCTGAGGCAGATTTACCCCACGTTTTTGAGCGATTTTATCGGGGAGATAAGGCGCGAACCCATTCCCCACAAGATAGTAACTCCATAGGGGCGATCGTTGGCAATGGTTTAGGTTTAGCGATCGTTGAGCAAATTCTTCTTGCCCACGGTGGTTCAATCAAAGCTATGAACCATCCAGAAACTGGTGGTGCGTGGATGCAACTCCAATTTTGTGAAGTTATGGCAAACTCTTTGAGCCAAGACTATAGTTAATAATATCTTCACGTTTGAGATCACAAGTGTGAAAGCTGCCCATTACAGTCCCAATCCTCAAAGACCCCAACTTGCACGCGCCATTAGGCGCTTAGAACGGGATGTATTACGCATGGGTGCTTTGGTAGAACAATCATTTCGCCTCAGCCACCAAGCGTTATTTGCTCGTAACTTAACAGCAGCTGAGGAACTTCCCCGATTAGATAAAAAGATTGATCGCTTTTATAGACAAATTGAATCAGACTGTACGGCGATTATGACGCTGCAAGCGCCTACGGCTCAAGATTTGCGCTGCCTGAGTGCCTTTATGCAACTGGTGCGCGACTTAGAGCGCATCGGCGATTATGCTGAGGATTTAGCTGAGATTGCGATTAAAATTTTTCCTTACGCGCCTCATACGTCTTTGCCAGATATTGAAGCTATGTCCCTTCACGCGCAAGCAATGCTAGCAACTAGCTTGAAGGCTTTGGGAGATTTCGATGAAGCCGGTGGACGCCGTTTAAAGCATTTAGATGATACTGTAGACGATGCCTACGATCGCGTTTATGAGACTTTAGCCCAACAACGTGATGTGCCAGGCGTAGTCGAGCCAATTGTGTTACTAGCACTGGCAATTCGTTGCCTGGAACGCATGGCAGATCACGCCACTAATATCGGTCAAAGGGTAGCATATATTGTTACCGGTCAACGCTCTTAATTGACGGTTTAGATTCAGTCCACAAGCTAAAGCCATTACCTCTACAAACACAAACAAAAGCTGAGGACTCAAGTCACTTAGTACTGCTTTGCATAAAACTTTAGGGTGTCTTAGGCGCATATTTCGATATAATTTGTCATGAAAAATATGATACGAGTGTCTAACGCACCATGTTACATAGTGGTGAGTTAGGCTAAAGCCGTAATACATTATTTGTGCCTACTTGCTGACTCTTGTAGCAATTCTCACGTGAATGAGGTACATGAGTAGGAACACGCTAATGCCGTACCTTTACTAATATCTGTGCTTATCCGTGGTTAATTATTTTTTCCTGTCCCTTGTTAATGCAGGAACCACTACAAGAAAATACTAAATAATTAAAAATAAGTTAACTAAATATTTTACTAAAAGCTTACCTGTTCTTAAACTTACACAATTAAAGTAACAGAGAAACAACTGGAAAATTCTGGACTATCTTTATGATAGAGAACTCCAATCATAATATTGTTTACATGAGAAAATTTTGAGTTAGTTTCTAGCCCTAGTTGAGAAAAATACACTTCAGATATATAGGTAAAATTTATACAACTTATTAGAGTTTCTTAATCATTTTAAATAGCGAGATTCCCTGATAATTATGTAGTTACAGTTAATGATGTATTCCACAACTCCTACTTCAAACTCTTTTGCCGTGTCAAATAGCTCTGCTTTGGGTGGGCAATTACCCCAGCAGATATTTACCCGTAGGGAAGTAATCCCACTTCAAAATGATGTACTTTGGCGGATTGAGCACGGTGCAGTTCGTACCTTAACATGGAGTGAAAATGGAACATTCATCACTCTCGGTTATTGGGGATTGGGCGATCTGATTGGTCATCCTTTGTCTAGAGTCAAGCCCTACCAGATTGAATGTCTCACAGGCGTGGAAGTAAGCATTGTTCCACCTCATTTGTGGCATCAAGATATTAATGCTTTGTTGTCTCATATTCAACAGGCAGAGGATCTACTAAGTATTGTGCATCGAAAACCAATTTCGCTACGCTTATGGCAGTTTTTAGTGTGGTTAAGTAAAAAATTTGGACGTGATGTAGATAAGGGCAAGCTAATTGATTTAAATATTACCCATCAAGATATTGCTGAAGTGTTAAATACCACGCGAGTAACAGTTACCCGAATCCTACAACAGTTTGAGGAAGAAGGAACAGTTTTTCGTCACAAACGCCGGATTATTTTGCGGTTACCAAATAAATTAATTAAAAACTATGCTTCAGCAGGATGTTAACTAACTTGCTTGTAATAATCACAGGATATAAGGTATAATCATCGCTGTGATTGTGTGTGAAATCCGCAAAAGTAAAGTGTTTTAAGCATTTTACTATGGCTGGATTATGTAGGTGTGAGTGAGAGTAAAAACATGACAAAACGATTCTGGAATCTTTTTAAGGTTAGTCCGGTTGTTGTAGCTGCTGCATTTTTTGTTGCAAATAGCGCCTTAGCTGCTGAAGTCAACGAAGAAGTAACAAATGTTGCCCAGTTATCTGAAGCTCAGGACTCTAACAACATGAGTCAGGTAACATCAGTTTCACAATTTTCGGATGTGCAGCCCACAGATTGGGCATTCCAAGCTTTACAATCTCTAGTTGAGCGCTACGGCTGTATTGCAGGTTATCCCAACAGTACTTATCGTGGTAACCGTGCTTTGACCCGTTATGAATTTGCCGCAGGTTTGAATGCTTGTTTAGATCGGGTTAATGAACTGATTGCTACAGCCACTGCCGATTTGGTCAGCAAACAAGACCTAGCTACTTTACAGCGATTACAAGAAGAATTTTCTGCTGAACTAGCAACTCTGCGCGGTCGTGTTGATGCCGTAGAAGCCCGCACTGCTGAGTTAGAAGCTAATCAGTTCTCTACTACCACCAAGCTGGTTGGGGAAGCGATTTTCAACGTGTCTGATGCTTTTGGTGGAAATGATGATGATGATCCTACCAATCTTCCCAACTTAGAGAGCAACACAGTTTTCTCCAACCGCGTTCGTTTGAACTTGTACAGCAGCTTCACTGGTACAGACCGATTGCAAATCCGGTTGAATGCTGGAAATATCGTTTCCAATTCTACTGTAACTGGCACCAATATGACCCGCTTGGGTTTTGATGGGAATAGCGGCAACAGCGTCGAAATCGATAAAGTTAACTACGCTTTCGACTTTGGTAATGCAGCACGTGTAAAAGTTGATGTTACTGGTGCTGAAGTATACGAGAATATCAACAATTTCAACCCTGACTTTGCTAGTTCTGGTAGCGGCGCTATTTCTCGCTACGGACGTTTCAGCCCAATTTACCGACCTGGTTCTGGTGGTGCTGGCTTGACTGTTACCCTCAATCCTAAAGGTGCTATCAGCTTGTCTGCTGCTTATCTATCCAACGATGCTAACAGTCCTACTACCAGTGGTCTCGATCCTGATCTGAATAACGGACTATTCAATGGTGATAGTACTATTTTAGGTCAATTAGCTTTCCAGCCTAGTCAAGCCTTGAACGTTGGTCTGACCTATGCTCGCAGTTACCAAGAAGATCCCAACGTCTTCGGAAGTACAGGTAGTTCCCTAGCCAATGATCCATTTGGAGGTGGTCGTACTGATTCCAATCATTACGGTGTACAGGCTAACTTTAGACCTAGCTCTAAGTTAACTATTGGCGGTTGGGCAGGCTTCAGTAATGTGGAAGCTAGAACTGGTGCTGCTGCCGGACAGAGTGCAGATGTGTTTTACTGGGCTGCTACTCTTGGTCTAAAGGACTTTGGCAGAGAAGGCAGCTTGCTTGGCTTGATCTTTGGACAATCACCGAGAGTAACTAGCAGTGAATTCGCTCCCGGTGGTGTAGAGCAAGAGGATCTAGACACCTCTTATCATGCAGAAGCTCTTTATCGCCTAAAAGTCAGCGATAATATTGCCATTACCCCTGGTTTATTGGTGATTTTCAATCCTGAACACAACGATGCAAACGATACCGTCTATGTCGGTACTCTGCGTACTACTTTCTCCTTCTAAAATTGGTGATGGGAAATAACGCTCAGAATTAGATAAACAAAAGCCCACCTTGAGGTGGGCTTTTGTTTAGATTTTTCAATCTATGGGAACCGTCGTAATATCTTTTGGGGGGCGATCGCTACTCCAAGCCCACCACACAGAACCACAGTGACAGTAGTAAAACTCTTGCCATTTGCGACGACGGTTTTCTGTAAGTACAGGCGATCGCCGATTTAGCCAAACTTTCTCAGCTTCTCGGCTACTTGAGTGGCAGTTAGGACAGCAAAATTCATAGGCATGTGTTGCCTTATTCGTCCATTCAGGCGGGAGGGTAGCAAAAGCGTCCATGTGGTTATAAGTGTAGTAGCAATGGTTATCCAAAACTTTGAGGTTTTGAATTTAGCGGCAAACGGATACTATAAAATCCCGCCACACTATCAAACTGCTTAAATCAATATTCTTATGGCTTGATTTGAATCTATTCACAAATCGCCATTTACTAATAAAACAACCATTTAGAAAGACTGCCAGAGCATGTCACAAATCAAAGGTTAACACGAATGATAACTAAAATAATTACTATGCACATTATGGCTAATAATTAAATTTATGGAGCCAAATGTTGAAATTCGCCGTTTGTTAGATGTGATGCCTGCTTCTGGTCGGATGACGACAAAAATCGTTAGTAAGCCAGAGCAGGCAAAAGTGATTGACGCGTCCTTTCCCCAACCCTGGAATCAGGCGCGACCGATATATATTAATTTTGATTTGTGGCGTCGCTTGACAAAACCGCAACGAGATTTGCTGCTGTTGCAGATGGTTAGCTGGTTAACGGGGGTGAAGTGGTTTAAACCCGACATTTATCAAGGTATGATGCTGGCGGGGCTGTTAGGCGGATTATTAGAAGCAGCACAGTCAGATGTGGTAGGTGTAGCCGTAGCCGGGGGATTAAGTGCGATCGCTGCTTTTCGGATCTGGCGCACTAATAAATCTCAAGAGTCAGAGTTAAATGCCGATGCAGCAGCAATTCGCGTAGCACAACGGCGCGGTTATTCAGAAGCTGAAGCAGCGCAGCACTTGTTATCTGCAATTGAAGCGGTAGCCAAAATTGAAGGGCGTTCCAGTTTAAATTTTACCGAGTTGATTCGTTGCCAAAACTTACGAGCGATCGCAGGTTTATCACCAGTAGGTATGCCAGAAAGTTATAAGTAGGAATGAGGAATACTTCAGTAGTCAGAATAGTTAAAGAATCAAATAAGTTTTCCCTCAGATTGTGATAGCATCTGTGGCAATATTTTTGATCAAAGAAATTTAATTTTTCAATAACAATGTTAAACAAACAAATCATCAAATATACTTTGAGATTCCCTTTTAATTCTCCTTGGTTTATTATTATTCTTTTTTCTGTTCTTGGGTTAATAGGTATTCTCAACCATTCGATGTGGCGAGATGAATTAAATCCCTGGCTTATTGTCAGAGATAGTGAATCTTTGGGGGATTTAATTGCAAATATTCGTTATGAAGGTCATCCTCTTTTATGGTATTTTTCTCTGGGTATCTTGAGAAGAATAGTCGATAATCCTATTATTATGCAAATTTTTCATTTGGCAATTACTGTTGTTTCGGTTACTCTTTTTTGCCTATATAGTCCTTTTAACTATCAACAAAAGTTTCTGTTTTCGTTTGGTTTCTTTCCTTTTTACGAATATCTTTTAATTTCTCGAAACTATGCCTTTAGTATGTTGTTTGTTTTTGCCTTTTGTACTATTTTTGCATCTAGAAAAACAACTTATGCTTATTTGGCAATTTTATTAGGTTTACTAGCGAATAGTAGTGCCTATGGTTTATTAGTATCGTTTTCTTTATCATTGACTTTGCTAGCTGAATTTTGTTTTGATAGTGAACATCGGCAGCAGTATTTTAGTCAAAGCCAAAAATACGACATATTTTTAAGTATTGTAGTTATCATTTTTTCTTTTATTTTATCCATTTACATTATTACTCCTCCAACAGATAGTTATCTTCATGGTGGGTTAAATAATGGTTGGCTAATACAATTAGATGTTCATCATTTGTTGAGAAGTATAGGTAGAGTATTCGGTAGTTATTTATTAATTATTCCTGCACACACAAGATGGCTGGATTTAATCGTTTGTGCGATAATTGCTCTATTTATTGTAAGTTTAACCTTAATTAAATTATCTGAAAAGCCAGTTGCTTTCTTTTTCTATATTATAGGTAATTGTGTCATATTTACATTTACATACTTGAGATTTATAGGTATGCCCCGTCATTATGGACATTTTTATTTAGTTCTAATAGCGGCTTTATGGTTGGGAAGTTATTGTCAAAACTCAATAGTTTTACTCAATAAGTTTTCTGTTCATCCAAATTCAATTACATTTGTTCAAAAATGGCATCATATCGCTTTAATGCTAATTCTTTATGCCCAATTCGGGGGAGGTATTTATAGTTTTTCAAGAGATTTAGTTGTACCATTTTCTGCCAGTCGAGAAACAGTCCAATATATTCAAAAAGCTGGTTTAGATAATGAGTTTATTGTTGCCAGTCGAGATGCAAATATGGCTCCTTTATCGGGTTATCTTAATCGAAAGTTTTACTATCCTGAGCTTCAAAAAATGGGAAGCTTTACTCTATTTAAAAAAGGTCGTCAAGATGTCGAGCAAACTGAGATTTTAAGCCAAATTAATTCTCTATTCAAAAATCAAGATGAGCAAAAGAAAATTTTGCTAATTTTAAATAAAAAACTAAATGCCAACCGAAATGATCTGAAAATTGTTCCGATTAAAGATTTTCAGAGAGCTTGGGTGGATAGTGAACGATATTATCTTTATTGGGTAGATGAAGCATAAGGATAATGGACCACATAATTTTGCATTTCTCAGGCAGATTGCAGTTAAACTTCGAGGTAAAGAGAAGTACAAAATTTCATTTAGAAATATGGGATAGACTTTTTTGTACTGGAGAAATCAGCATTTACACTTGAATATATTACTATGAATGAATACTTAATTTGTCCAGTGGCAATCGATAGCACAAGATATTTCCTTAAAGCTACAACAAGGAACTAATCCTGCTTTATTAGGCATTTATAGCGCTGTTTTGCCGTTAGAAACTAAAGGCTTGATTGTTATACAAGCAACATGTATCGCCAAAACACACCATAAATAAGGCTTTTACGTCCTTTGACCTAGCTTGCCACCATTGATAACTAGCTGCAATGCGTGAGGCTAATCTACACTGGAATAAGAGAATGTGTGTTTAACTAACTTAGATGTTCGAGACTAAAGAGTTTAGTCATACGTTCTCGGTGTTGGGTTATGAAGTGCTTACCTCGTGTGGTAAAACTTAACTTAAATTCTGTCAGTTACTAACGGAGTTGATAGGAATGGGTAACTTTATTATTTTTGCCTTGATAGTAGTTTACGGAGGCGGCGTTTGGAAGTTTTGGAATGGGTTTGGACGGACTAATTTTAATCCAACTTTGACCAATCGCATTGGTTTATCTTTGCTATGGCCAGCTTTGTTTATTACAAATCAATCCTATCGTCGAAACTTTAGAAAGGCGTTGAAGGGCTAGAGTTTACTATTAAGTTTAAAGTCATCTGAACCTGACGGTGACATATATTCCAATATAAATCTAACCCACCAACCCCCTTTCCCTACTAGAGAAAGGGGGTTGTGTTTACTCATCCTAGAAGGAGAGGAATTAGGGGAGGGATAAGTTCGTAGTGTTTACAAATGCAACCGATTAGCGGTTGGAAAGTATTTCAGCTGATAAATTACGGATTATTTGCCATTGGTCAGCAGATGGATTGCTGCACCTACAGCTGCGCCATCAACAGCATTCCCAAGGGTATCTTTGCTATCGCCAGTAATTACGCCAGTTACTGCGCTAGCGCCTGCACCGACTCCGACATCTTGAACAACGTTCCGGTTACGGCGATTGCGAGTGTTTCTCAGACCATTTGCACCATTGACAGCTGCACCAGTGACACCACCTTTAACAGCATTGTCTAATACACTTCCTCTTCCCCTAACTGCTCCAGTTACTACATTGGTAACAGCCCCAATACCTGCATCTCTTAATACTTGGTCATCAGCAGCAGCCGGTTTAGCGGGAACTAATGTGACACCAGCTAAACTTGCAGCCATGAGGCTGGGTAGAAGTGTGCGCTTTAGGATATTATTCATTGGGTTACCTTCTCAAAACATCAAACAATTGAATAAAGGCAAAGTTACTGGAGTCAGAGAAAATCATATTTTTTCAATTGGACAACAGCAACTATTTATTGTTTGAGGACACATATATAATTGCATTTATAAACATATAACTGCATCCACTGAAAGCATGAATATAGATTAAGTCTAGAGAAGGCCTTGCTGATTTATTAGACAATACTAGAGATTACACATTGACAAAATAAACTAAAGATGAGATGTAGATTTTTAGATATGAAAGTTTTATTTTTTCAGTACTAGCAAGCGATTTCTGATGATCAATCGCGTACTGTTTACCCTATCTATCTAAAGATAGTTGCCAAAATAACTAAACTCACTGGTCGAGGTTAATATTTAATTCTCTTAGTTTAGCAGCCAAGCGTTGCGATCGCGCTTCTGTTTGCTGCGATCGCTTTCTCCTCATAACTTCTAACTCAAGGTTCTGTTCTTGCCCAATTGTCCAAGCTTAATCCTTCAACTCGCAGCAAATCAGAGTCATTGGAAACTAGAATTAAACCGCGTGCGTTCGCTGTAGCCGCAATCAATATATCTTGCTCTTGGATAGTAAACCCCCTGCGTTGTAAGTCCACATATATTTCACACGCTAGTTCAATAATCTCTAAATCATCGATTAATAAAATTTTATATATTTGACAAAATTTATTAAACTCAGCTAACTGTCTAGTTGCATTGATAGCTAAAAGGCCTCGTTTGACTTCATAGTAAGTTATGCAACTAATAAACACATCTTGTTTTAGACGACGGACTTACCGAAACTTCTGGTCTACAATTACATTTCTCTTCAAAATATAACTAACAATATTTGAATCTAGTAAATAACTCACCTTATTGGTCTTCCTTCTACTGCTGCATCAAAAATAGCTATTTGCTCCGGTGTTAAATCATTTAACGTACCTGAAACTGCCTCTAAAATTAAAATACTATCAATTCTGTCTGTCAAATCATCATCTTTAATTTCCCTCATTTCTTCTGGTGAAAATTGCCCAAATAGTTCAACTAAAATGTGGATTATTTACCGTGGTTTTAACTTTACTTGATATAAACTATTAACTTTAAATAAATTTTCCACAATTGGCGATATCCGATTGATAAGTTCCTGATGATAGCTAGAAACTCCTTGCATAACTTCCTACCAATATTTAACTAATTACCTCAATTATAAACAATCCTCTTCAGCGCCCCTCTGCGTTAAAAAAAAAGGCGGGCTGAAAGGCCCGCCTCATAAAATTTTGAGAATATTCTGTTGCTATTAACCCAACAATTGTTTAGCCTTAGCTAACACATTATCAACGCTAAAGCCAAACTTCTCTAAACAAACATTGCCTGGAGCCGAAGCACCAAAGCGATCGATACTAACGCAATCGCCTTCAGTACCCACGTATTTGTGCCAACCGAAACTGCTACCAGCTTCTACAGACAAACGCTTGGTAACAGCTTTTGGCAGAACGGACTCTTTATAAGCCGCATCCTGTGCTTCAAAAAGTTCCCATGAAGGTAGCGAGACAACACGGACTTTCTTGCCTTCAGCCGTGAGTTTTTCGGCTGCGGTGACAGCGAGGCTCAATTCTGAACCAGTAGCAATCAAGATAATTTCAGGTGTACCTTGGCTATCCACAACGGTGTATCCACCTTTCGCTACGCCCTCAATTGATGTACCTGCCAAGTTGGGGACGTTTTGACGGGTGAACGCCAACAAAGACGGAGCGTTTTGCTTCGCTTTTTCAATCGCTACTTTATAAGCACCAGAGGTTTCGTTACCGTCTGCGGGACGGAACACCGTTAAATTAGGAATGGCTCGCAAGGAAGCGAGAGTTTCAATGGGTTGGTGTGTCGGGCCATCTTCACCTTGTCCAATGGAGTCGTGAGTCATCACCCAAATCACGCCAGCTTGGGAAAGGGCGGATAAGCGGATGGCAGCACGCATGTAGTCTGTGAAGATCAAGAAGGTAGCACCGTAGGGAATTAATCCCGAAGTGTGCAGCGCTATACCATTACAGATTGCGCCCATAGCATGTTCCCGCACACCAAAGTGGATGTTGGGGTTTTCGTAGTGCCCTTTTTGGAAGTCGCCCTTGCCCTTGATTTCGGTCAAGTTGGAGTGGGTTAAATCAGCCGAGCCACCAATCAATTCAGGTAAAACTGCCGCTATTTTGTTGAGGCAAGTTTCTGAGTGTTTGCGGGTGGGCAGTCCTTTGTCTTCGGGGGTGTAGGTAGGTAGTACCTTATCCCAACCGTCGGGTAGTTTGCCACTAATGTAGCGTTCAAATTCAGCTGCTTCTTGGGGATACTTAGCTTTGTAGTCGGCAAATGTTTTGTTCCAGTCGCCTTCGTAGCCTGCACCGCGTTCCACTGCTTTGCGTGCATGGTTGAGAGCGTCTTGTGGAACTTCAAAAGGCTCGTATTCCCAACCCAAATTTTTCCGAGTCAATGCTATTTCGTCTCCACCCAAAGCCGCGCCGTGAACGCCAGCAGTGTTTTGTTTATTGGGAGAACCATAACCGATGATGGTTGTCACCTTAATCATTGATGGTTTATCGGTGACAGATTTAGCTTCTTCAATTGCTTTAGCGATCGCTTCTAAGTCAGTATTCCCGTTCTCAACGTGCAGAACGTGCCAACCGTAAGCTTCAAAGCGCTTGGAAACATCTTCGGTGAATGCCACATCTGTGGAACCGTCGATGGAGATGTGGTTGTCGTCGTACAGAGCGATGAGTTTGCCTAATCCCAAGTGTCCTGCAAAAGAACAAGCTTCACCGGAAATCCCTTCCATGTTGCAACCGTCACCTAAAATTACGTAGGTGTAATGGTCAACAATCTTGGTATCGGGTTTGTTATATTTTGCGGCAAGGTGCGCTTCGGCGATCGCCAAACCGACTCCATTGGCAATTCCTTGACCCAAGGGGCCAGTTGTGACTTCAACGCCTGGGGTCATGAAGTTTTCAGGGTGTCCAGGGGTTTTGGATTCCCACTGGCGGAATTGCTTGATATCTTCGATGGTGACGCTATCGTAGCCTGCCAGGTACAGTAGGGCGTACTGCAACATCGAGCCATGACCGGCAGACAAGACAAAGCGATCGCGGTTAAACCATTTGGGATTCTTGGGATTAAACTTCATAAAGCGATCCCAGAGGACAAAAGCCATTGGAGCCGCGCCCATCGGTAGTCCTGGGTGTCCCGATTTTGCCTTTTCTACGGCGTCAACAGCCAAGAAGCGGATCGAGTTAATACAAAGTTCTTCGGGGGACAGTTCTTTGAGGGATTGGGTTGCAACAGTCATAATCTCTTGTTTTTAACGACGGGTTAGCACTCTTCGTAGCTTCTTTTGCTGGGGTTATTTTAGATTCCCCACAGTATCCTCATCATCCCATTCCCGCTTGTCGATGGACAAGCGGGATCTCCTGAGTTTATGGTGATAAATCAAGCTGATAATTGGGTCATGCTGAACGCTTAAGTTATATCGGAATGATATTTCTGATACTTTTAGCACAGTCATCTCAGGAGAGCAGACCAGCAATAAAATGGGAAATTTTTAGACGTATTTCTTAAAGGCCAGTGTGACATTATGACCGCCAAACCCAAAAGAATTGGATATTGCCACCTCGACTTTTTGAGCGCGGCTAGAGTTAGGCACGTAATCTAAGTCACACTCAGGATCGGGATTTTCCAGATTGATTGTCGGTGGAATTTGGTCATTAGCGATCGCCAGTACTGTTGCGACTGCTTCAATACCTCCAGAACCGCCCAACAAATGACCTGTCATCGATTTGGTGGAGCTAATTGCCACCTTATAGGCATGTTCTCCCAAGGCTTTTTTGATTGCTGAAGTTTCAGTTGAATCATTGGCTGGGGTACTAGTGCCGTGGGCATTAATATAGCTAATCTGTTCGGGAGTTATGCTGGCATCTTTGAGCGCTAGTTCTATCGCTCTAGCGGCTCCGAATCCACCAGGGACGGGGGAGGTGATATGGTAAGCGTCACAGGTCATACCATAGCCGATCATTTCGGCATAAATGTGAGCGCCACGATTTAGGGCGTGTTGGAGTTCTTCGAGAATTAAAATTCCTGAACCTTCACCCAAGACAAATCCATCGCGATCGCGGTCAAAGGGACGGCAAGCATGAGCTGGGTCGTCATTGCGAAAAGAGAGGGCTTTGCAGGCGGCAAACCCAGCCATTGATAATGGTGTTACAGCTGCCTCTGTTCCGCCACAAATCATCGCCTGGGCATATCCCCCTTGAATTAAGCGAAAAGCATCGCCTACAGCGTTGGAGCCAGCGGCGCAGGCAGTTACAGGGCAGGAATTTGGCCCTTTAGCACCCGTGTGAATTGCCGTTAATCCTGCTGCCATATTGGCGATCATCATCGGTATCATGAATGGACTACAGCGATCGGGTCCACGGTTGAGGTAGATAGTTTGCTGGTCTTCTAATACCTTAATGCCGCCAACGCCAGAACCGATCATGACACCTACCTGTTCTGCATTCAGGTCATTAATAACTAATTCCGCGTTAGATATAGCCTGTTTTGCTGCCGCAACCCCAAATTGGGCAAATCGATCCATGCGCTTGGCCTCTTTGCGCTCCAAGTAATCGTGTGGATCGAAGTTTTTTACCTCACCAGCAATGCGGCAATCATGGCGAGACGCATCAAAAAATGTGATGTAGTCAATGCCATTACGTCCACTCAATAATCCATCCCAATATTCTGTTGCTGTGTTACCTATAGGTGTAATCGCGCCAACACCAGTTACAACAACGCGTTTACGTGTATGATCTGTCATGATTCAGTTAAAGGTGGCGAAAAAGCAGCAGGCATTAAATATTGCTGAGTTTCGAGTCCTGAGTTCTGAGTTTTGGAAGCACCCAAAGATCGAGAAAACTCCGAACTTTTGCCTCCTAAAACTCTAACTCCTAAACTTTTAACTGTTCAGCACTCAGTGAAAAGTCAAAGCAGCGGTTTTTGCCGTAGATGCCCAAAGGGGGCATGGCATTGCCATCTAAACTTTGGTGACTCAAAACTTTTTTTAAGCTGATGCGGTAACTTTGTTATTGATGTAATCTACTGCGTCTTGAACCGATACAATCTGCTCGGCAGCTTCGTCGGGAATTTCGATATCAAATTCTTCTTCCAAGGCCATCACCAGTTCAACGGTATCCAAGGAATCTGCTCCTAAATCTTCCATAAATTTGGATTGTGGAGTGATTTTGGTATCGTCTTCAACGCTCAGTTGTTCGGTGACGATTTTCTTGACCTTATCAAAAAGTTCCGTTTGGCTCATAAATAATAAAAGTCCTTAACCAGTTACTAGGTTCTGCTCTTTATGGGAGACATTGTTTTGAGCATATACATCTTATCGTCAAGCGCGATCACCCGTATACTACCAAGGGGTTTTCTGTTAGAAAACCCCTCCCGTTCCTCAAAAGAATGGAGTAAATCTTCTTAGAATTGGGTAGGAGAGCGGGCTACGTCATCGTCGATATCGTGTAAATGCTTCGGTTGTCTAATTATTGCTAAATTTTTTTACAATGTCTCGATCAGTATTTAAAGCCTTGCTAGCAATAAGAATATGTCGATGCTGCGGCTTTGAACCTAGACGGTTAAAGGGTCGCTGAACGTCAAACATCAGAACTTTGGTGCTAACAAGGAATGATAAAACAGTTATTGTTTAGAGCGATCGCTCTAACCCAAACATACCTCTATGCTATCTCAGACACTTAAATACGCTTACTTCCCTGGTTGTGTTGCCCAAGGGGCCTGTCGGGAACTTTACCAGTCAACTCAAGCGCTTACTCAAGCACTGGGCATTGAACTGGTTGAACTTAAAAAAGCTGCTTGCTGCGGTTCTGGCACATTTAAAGAAGATTCTCAACTGCTGGAAGATACAGTCAACGCCAGAAATATTGCCCTAGCAGAAGAATTAAATCTGCCCTTACTTACCCATTGCAGCACTTGTCAAGGTGTTATCGGTCATGTCAATGAACACTTGAAAGAATGCAAAACAACTGACCCTGCTTACATTGAACAGGTTAATGGCTTGCTGCATAAAGAAGGATGTTCGCCTTATCGCGGCAGTACCGACGTTAAACATCTTCTCTACGCCTTGGTAACAGATTACGGTTTAGAGGAAATTACCAAACGTGTCACTCGGAAGTTAACTGGATTAAAATGCGCGGCTTTTTATGGCTGTTATCTTCTCCGTGCCCAAAAATATATGCCCTATGATGACCCCTTCCAACCGGAAGCGATGGAAAATATGTTTCGGGCGGTGGGTGCAACACCAATTTATTACCGAGGCCGGACGCAATGTTGTGGTTGGCCCCTTGCTAGTTATGCCACTACCCAATCTTTCAAAATGGCGGGGATGCATATTCAGGATGCCTTAACATCTGGTGCTGACTGTATAGTTACACCTTGTCCTTTGTGCCACTTAAATTTAGATTCGCGTCAGCCAGAGGTAGAAAAGGTTATTGAACAGAAGCTAGGTTTACCAGTGTTGCATTTACCCCAGTTGATTGCTTTGGCACTTGGGGTTAGTCCAAAAGAACTGGGTTTAGAGCGCCACGTTGTTTCCACCAAGCCAGTGTTGGAGAAATTAGGCTTTTAGTTTGTGGAGTACAAGGTAGGGGCACAACAATGTACAGTGTTGTCAACTTAAGCTCAAGCGCTTGTCCCATATACGCTTTACCCCTCCCCTTGGTAAGGGGAGGGGCGGTTTTGGCTTTAGACAAAACCGGGGTGGGGTGACGCGGTGAGTAATGGTAAGTGAATGAACTCAATATCACGTCTTGACAAGCGTTTCACGCTAAGTTGACACCGATGAACAATGTACAGCCCAAAGCCTTTGTCACAGTAATAAGTAAAAGTTTTGACTGCTGGAATTACTGAAACACTCCATCAAGCCCAACTAGCTTTAGTGAACTACTCAGACTTGCCTCCGGCTGAAGTCTGAGCTTCTGTAATCACGGGGGAGTGCCTAAACTTGGTTTTTCTGGTCACAAGTATGCAGAATGAAACGGGTAATATACCCGCCCCACAAAGATAAATAAGAGTTTTAGAGAGGTTTTGCGTAAGTCCTCTTTTAGTTTAATCATTGCTATTTTTGGATTTACGTTGCAATTGTTTTAGCGATTGATACATATCTGGCAGGCGACTATAAACAGCACATACCTTGAGATATAGCTTGTAAGGAATTGCTGGAGTTCCTGAGACAATTTCTCCTGGTGCAACATCGCTGTGAATTCCAGTTTGAGCAGATGCGATCGCCCCATCTCCGATTTTCACTTGATTGGCTATTCCTGTTTGTCCAGCTAAAATAACGCGATTTCCCAGTTTCACGCCTCCCGCCATGCCAGCCTGACCTGCGATCGCACAGCCAGAACCGATTTGGCTACCATGACCTATTTGCACTAAGTTATCAATTACTGTATTACGACCTACCCGTGTTTCTCCGACAGATGGGCGGTCAATAGCAGTGTTACAGCCAACTTCCACGCCATCTTCTAAGACGGTATAGCCAGATTGTTCCATTTTTAACCAACCGGTACGGGTGGGAACATAGCCAAAGCCTTCTGAACCGATGACAGCACCACTGTGAATTACACAATCTGCACCGATGTGGGTGCGTTCGTGAATGGTACAGTTGGCGTGTAAGGTGGTGCGATCGCCTATTTTGGCATCTGGATAAATCACCACATTGGGATGAATAATTGCGCCATCGCCAATTTCCACCCCTTGCTGAATCACAGCATGGGGGCCAATGTAAACATCATTACCAACTTTTGCCGTAGAATGAATCACAGCGGTGGGATGAATTTCTGCGACGGGGCGATATGGTTGGTAAAACAGTGCGATCGCTTTGGCAAACAACAGTCGCGGATCTGAGGTTGCTATCCAGACAATACCCCTCTCTTGTGCAACCACCTGTAATTTTTCATCTTGGGGCAAAATTAAAGCACTAGCATTGGTCTGACCAACAAAAGACCCAAATTTTGGCCCTTCTACGTAGCTGAGAGTCCCGATGGTAGCTTCATCAATGGCTGCTACACCTGTAATTTCTGGGTCATGTTCTGGATTACTAGTCAGGCTATGATTGGTGACCGCATCACCAAATTGGCGGACGATTTCGCTGAATTTCATTGTTGGGTGGGTTCAAAATTGATCTACAATGGCAAGACAATTTTCCCTCTTTATGCTCCATTAAGGTTCAGTTAGCGTCAAAAACCATAATTGGGTTGAAGAACGAAACCGTATTGCTTGAGGCTCGACTACAGTAATTTTATAGAAGTGTCAAAGTAATTCGTAATAACACTTGCGGACTCATTACGAATTACGAATTACGAATTACGAATTACTTCCCATTGCTACACCTGCTAAATACCCAGTTGTCCAAGCACTTTGGAAGTTAAACCCACCAGTGACACCATCAATATCTAAGATTTCTCCGGCAAAATAAAGACCAGGAACTAACCTACTTTCCATCGTCTTGAAGTTAACTTCTTTGAGGTTGACACCGCCACAGGTAACAAATTCTTCTTTAAAGGCTCCTTTACCACTGATTAAGTATTGTCCCTGAGTAAGTTCTTGCACTAGTTGATTTAACGTTTTACTCGATATTTCTGCCCAACGATCTTCTGTGGTGATGCCTGCACGGGCAATGATATATTGCCAGAGACGATGGGGTAGATCAATACCACGATGCAATGCGATCGCTTTCTTTCCCCATTCATCCTTAACTGCTAAAACTTTTTCTCGCACTTGTTCTTGTTGCAAATCAGGCAGCCAATTAATCAATAATGTGGCTTGATAGCGGCTTTCATGCAGAACTCTCGCACCCCAAGCTGAAAGCTTCAAAACAGCCGGGCCACTTAAACCCCAGTGGGTAATTAGTAATGGCCCAGTTTGTTGTAATTGAGATTTTCCGCCCCCAGATAACCGCAATTGGGCAGGGTTAACGCTAACTCCAGCTAAAGCCCGCAATTGAGGATCGGTAATGTTGAAGGTAAATAACGAGGGTACTGGCGGTTCAATTTTATGACCTAACTCTCGGACAATTTTATAACCCACAAGGCTGCTGCCGGTCGCAAGAAGTAGGCGATCGCATTTAATCGTCTCTCCCGACTTCAGAAGAATATCAAAACCCCCATCTGCTGCGGTTCTCACGGAAGTTACATGTGTACCGATACGGAGTTTTACTCCAGATTTCGCCACCGCTTTAATCAGACATTCAACAATGGTTTCTGAAGTATTGGTGACAGGAAACATCCGGCCATCAGCTTCCGTTTTTAGATAGACTCCACCAGCAGCAAACCAGCTTACTGTATCTTGAGGCCCAAACTTAGTCAAAGCACCCCGCAAAGCTTTTGCGCCTCTGGGGTAATTTTGCACTAACTCCTCCGGATCAAAGCAAGCGTGGGTAACGTTGCAGCGTCCGCCACCAGAAATTAGCACTTTCGCTAGGGGTTGGCGACTGGCTTCGAGTAAAGTAACTTCGGCATCAGGATTGGCTTTAGCACAAGCGATCGCGCCAAAAAATCCCGCTGCCCCACCCCCAATAACTACAATTCGTAACGGTAGCAAGTTCTAAAATTTCTCAATAGCACGTACTTTACTAGGCTAGCCGTTATTTTCACTCTTCAACCATTTCAAATTGGTCTTTTGTGGCTCCGCAAGTCGGACATACCCAATCATCTGGTATATCTTCAAAGGCAGTTCCCGGCGCTATATCGCTATCTGGATCGCCTACTTCTGGGTCATATTCATAGCCACAAACAGTACATATATACTTTGTCATGTCCTTTTTCCTAATATATTTATCAATAGCTAATGACCAATGACTACTTCATAAATCAGATTACAAACGCCACCAAGTCCTTTGGGCATAACTGATAATCCCGATCGCGATCGCCCCTAGTAGCAGTAGCCAAATAATTCCACCTGGAATAAAAGTGAGAATACCAAAGCCTCTTAGTACCCAGACGGCGACGCTAACGCCGAGAAGGATACCAAAAATCTGGATTAATCTACGATTTAAAGAAGATTGACTCACCTAATTTTCCTCTCAACTCAACAGACATTACACTATGATATTGACAATAAAATATGAATTTACGATGAAGTTGCAGTTTCAACAGAAATAATACGTAAAAATTGGGATATTCTAGCTAGCGAAAGTCCATTAAGGCGGACACTAAACTTTGGAAAGCCTTATTGTGTCTACCTTTGTGTAGCCACAACATCTAGTCTAGACAAGTTACTTTATTAACTTTTAGGAGCGATCGCAACTTGAGATAAAATCGTGTTTGTGCCATTCTAGCTGTTAATAACTAAGTTTTTCATCTATAAATACCGCTACTATCAAGCCTACTTAAGTATTGATTGTGATTATAAATACGTTTTTTCCAGTAAAGAGACTAAAATAATTACCAAAAAATCACTGTTTCCGGAAAAGAGAGGCATTACACTGGAACTAAAATTTAGTGGGTTGGATCTAAACCAAGTTTTATGGCTTGTAGTTTCAACTCTATTTAGGTGGATGAGTTGAGGAGTAACTAAAATCATTATGTCTGCGTCTCATATCTCAGACTCAATTATTGCAGGTTCAGATATGGCTTGGAGTCAAGACAAGCAAATGTTGCTGGTGCAGGGTGAAATTTTGGTAGAAACGCGATCGCACAAAACCTGGGGTGGCGCTGTGACAGCGTGGATGTATTTGCCGATGGTGCGATCGCAAGTTTGGCAGCAATTAACTGACTATCCCCGCTGGGTACAGTATTTTCCAGATATCACTAAAAGCGAAATATCACACAAAGGTGAAGTCAAACGCCTGTATCAAGCTGCCCAAAAAGCCTTTTTCTTTTTCACGGCTCAAGTTGAAATTTACCTCAGCGTTGTAGAAGTGCTGGGGCAACAAATCCAATTTCGCATGGAAAAAGGGACTTTTGAGGATTTTAACGCTAATTTAGAACTAAAAGATTGCGGTAACGGCACAATGCTTGCTTATACTGTGCAAGCTACACCTCTGATTCCAATTCCATCAATTTTCATTCAACAAGCAATGAACTTAGAGTTACCTGCAAATATGCGTAAAATGCGACAAGTAATTTGTAAGGGACAAAATAATTCGTAATTCGTAATTCGTAATTCGTAATTTGTGAGGCAGTTCCTTTTTGATGGTTCCCTAAAAAGGAACTGCCTATTTTTCCACATTGGTGGAGTAGGTTCATATGTCCAATAACAAAAAAGAAATATTTCGCAAAAAAACGCAAAGACGCAAAGTTTAACTTTGCGTCTTTGCGTAAGATAATCCTGAATTAGCTGGTAAACACCTCAGCAGGTAAGCGACTAAAAGAAAGACGCTCATTTTGCACATCTACAAAGATGGTGTTGCCATCGGTGAATTCACCGCGCAAGATGGCTTTGGCAATTTGAGTTTCTAATTCTCTCTGAATCGCCCGCTTCAGTGGACGTGCCCCATATACTGGGTCGTATCCTACTTCTGCTAAAAAGTCAAGTGCAGCATCCGATAGCTTGAGGGATATTTTGCGATCGCTAAGTCTTTGCCGCAATCTTTCCACTTGCAATAGCACAATTTGCCGCAATTCCTTCTTATCTAAACCGTGGAAGATGATGATTTCGTCAATCCGGTTCAGGAATTCTGGACGGAAACTATTTCGCATCGCTTCCATAACCCGACGGCGCATTTCGTCGTAATGGGCGTTATCTCCAGCGACATCAAGAATGTACTGTGAACCGATGTTGCTGGTCATGATGATAATAGCGTTCTTGAAGTCCACTTTATGACCTTGGGCATCAGTGACGCGACCATCATCGAGAATTTGCAAGAAGATATTGAATACATCCGGGTGTGCTTTCTCGATTTCGTCGAAGAGAATCACTGAGTAAGGACGGCGACGAATCGCTTCTGTAAGTTGTCCGCCCTCTTCATAACCCACGTATCCTGGAGGCGCACCGATTAAACGAGAAACGGCGTGTTTCTCCATATACTCCGACATATCGATTCGCACTAGCGCATCTTCGCTATCGAACATATAGGCTGCCAGCGCTTTCGCTAACTCAGTTTTACCCACACCCGTAGGCCCAAGGAAAATAAAGCTAGCGATGGGACGATTAGGATCAGCCAATCCAGCCCGCGATCGCTGAATTGCATCCGCTACAGCTGTGACTGCTTCTTCTTGTCCAATCACGCGGTGGTGTAGTTCATCTTCTAAATGCAGCAGCTTCTCTTTCTCTGATTCCACCAACTTGCTGATAGGAATCCCTGTCCATTTAGAAATAATTTCGGCAATATCAGCTTCTGTGACTTCTTCTCGTAATAGTGATTTACCACTTCGTTGAGCACTTGCCAATTCAGCTTCTACTGCTTCCAATTGACGATGCAAACTGGTTAAATTACCGTATTTCAACTCCGCAGCCCGGTTAAGGTCGTAGTCGCGTTCTGCTTGCTGAATCTCTAAGTTGACTCGTTCAATCTCTTTTTTCACAGACTGAATTTTGTCAATAATATCTTTTTCAGACTGCCACTGAGTATTCAGAGTTCTTTGTTCTTCTTTGAAATCGGCAATTTCTTTTTCCAATCTTTCTAGGCGTTCACGAGAAGCTGCATCACTTTCTTTTTGCAGCGATAGCTTCTCCATTTCCAATTGCAGAATCTTACGATCAATTTCGTCGAGTTCTTCTGGTTTGGAGGTAATCTCCATTTTTAATCTCGCGGCGGCTTCGTCTACCAAATCAATGGCTTTATCAGGGAGGAAGCGATCGCTAATATAACGACTCGACAATACGGCTGCTGCAACTAAAGCACTATCAGAAATCTTCACCCCGTGGTGGTTTTCATAACGTTCTCTCAACCCGCGCAAAATCGAAATACTATCTTCTACACTGGGCTGATCGACATAAACTTGCTGGAAGCGTCTTTCTAGTGCAGCATCTTTTTCGATATGTTTGCGGTATTCATCCAGAGTTGTCGCCCCAATACAGCGTAATTCGCCCCGTGCCAACATTGGTTTTAACAAGTTACCAGCATCCATCGCGCCTTGAGTTGCACCAGCGCCGACAACGGTGTGAATTTCATCAATAAATAAAACAATATTGCCGCCAGATTCAGTAACTTCTTTTAATACTGCTTTCAGGCGTTCTTCAAATTCACCCCGGAATTTAGCCCCTGCAATCAAAGCACCCATATCTAAAGAGATTAACTTGCGGTCTTTGAGGGATTGGGGTACGTCACCTGCAATAATGCGCTGTGCTAATCCTTCAGCGATCGCAGTTTTACCAACACCCGGTTCACCAATTAGCACAGGGTTATTTTTTGTACGGCGAGAGAGAATTTGCACAGTCCGACGAATCTCATCATCTCGCCCAATCACTGGATCGAGTTGACCTTTACGCGCGGCTTCTGTAAGGTCACGCCCGTATTTTTCCAGTGCTTCGTATTTGCCTTCTGGATTTTGGTCGGTCACTTTTTGGCTCCCCCGAACTTGTTTAATAATATCTTTTAGCTTGCCTTCGTTTAAACTGAATTCTTGGAATAAAGCTTTGCCAAAGCGGTCATCTTTAGCGTAAGCCAACAATAAGTGTTCAATTGAAATATATTCGTCTTGAAACTCTTTGCGATATCCGTCTGCCCGATCTAACAGTGTATCCAAGCTGCGTCCCAAGTAGACAGAACTGCTGCTACCGGATACTTTTGGCTGACGTTGGAAAAATTGTTCAGTGCGATCGCGCAGTTTTTGGAGGTTAACACCCGCCTTGGTGAGAATCCCAGTTGCTAGACCATCTTGTTCTAGCAGCGCCTTCATCAGGTGTTCACTTTCAATTTGCTGTTGTTGATATTGTTTAACAATATCCGGGGTATGGGCGATCGCTTCCCAGGCTTTTTCTGTAAATTGGTTAGGATTAGTAGGTTGCATAGGCTTTTTCAGGAACGTAGAGGGGCAGTGGTGAAGCAGCGAGGTCTTCTCCCAAAGGGAGAGGCTAGCGCCAAGGGGGTTTCCCCCATGAGCGACTGCTGAACCCGGAGGGCTTGTCGCAGGCTACCACCAGAACACCAAGTAAAGAAAATTTCTGCTTTCAATAGATATATAGATATTGTATGAAGACAGGAGCGATCGCCTAGATCGGTGTTCACATCTTGTGAAAGTGGTATTTTCCCCTAGTCCGCATCTTTCTATCCACGCATCCTCTGATCTTCCTGCCCCCACACAGAGTTACCATGATCCCAGGTCGCCTAGTGGATGCTGAAAATGATTGACCCCTACGACTTTGAAGATGATAACTTTGACTTTGAGGATGAAGATTTTTTTAAAATAAAACCCATCAGCCAAATGACTGAAGGGGAAAAACTACAGCGCTTTAAGCGATTCTTCGACAGCAGCAGCCGTGCTATGTTGCAAGACTGTCTATTTCGTATCGTCAATTATGAAGATGGTACGGGCACGTTAGAAATTCTTTGCCCTAATGAAGTCGTAAGACAACGCCTTTCCAAAAAAAAGCGCAAAATTACCAACAACATCAACACCTGCTGGAGCCATATCAGATGGTTTTCGCTATGTGTCCAGCAAGATAATGAGTTGCATTGCCAAAAGTTTACCCGTAACGGCGATTTGGTTACATCTTAGTTGGGGATTGGGGATTGGGACTGGGGATAAAGAAAGTGTTTTCCCAATGACAAATAACAAATGACTAATAACAAATGGCTAAAAAACAAAAATTTCCTTACCTAGTTGGTTCTAAGTGGACAGCACAGCGAAAAGTTGATGGCTGGCGGCACTTTCAAGTTGTTAACCGGAAAAATCAGGCTAAGTGGGTTTACGCCGAAATGGTTTCTGCTTGTGATCCTAAAGTCCGTTTTTGGATAAATGCCAAATTATTACAAGATAGCTCCCAGTGGCAAGCTGGCTGGCAAACATTACAGGAAATCCAGGAAATTGAAACTGAAGTGTCCTGATTTGCCTGGTTCTTAGTTGGCTGCCGCCAGTGAAGTAGGCGGCAGCCAAAATATTTGAATAATCTTAGACAATATCTGGTAATTTAATAATTTTTTACAAAATCAGACTAACTTACTCTCAAGCAGCAATGAAACGGTCTTAGCTATCGACTAAAAACTGGCAACTTATCTGCGATACGTTCGGTGAGCTACGCTAACGCAAATTCCATTAGTATTTCCAGCATAAGGCTGCGTATAACTCTCTTTACCCTTAACTCTGCGCCCCAATGCCTTGAAAACACGTTGTCCTAACATCAGCTAATTCTATGAAAAGCATTAATAAAAGCAGATTTCAGCTTTTTGTATTTTGTAACTCTTTTTATAAAAATAAGTAATAAAAACTTTTTATTGGCTGTTTTTAGAGCTATTAAGGTCTTTAAGGTTCATAAAAACCCAAATAGATATAATTGAGATTTAATTCATCGGATAAGACAGTTTTCCAAATTAAGAGCCACTTTCTTTTCTATGTAATTTGCCCAATAATGAAATTCACAGACCTCACGCATCGCCATCTCAGGACAGGTGAAGGCAAATGTTTGAGCCACAAGTTTGACAAGAAGCTATAAGAGGCAAATAAAAGTGAAACTAGCAGTCTACGGAAAAGGTGGTATCGGTAAATCCACAACTAGCTGTAACATATCAGTCGCCCTAGCTAAACGTGGCAAGAAAGTGCTGCAAATTGGTTGCGACCCCAAACATGACAGTACCTTTACCCTGACTGGGTTTTTGATTCCGACAATTATCGACACCCTCCAAGAGAAGGATTATCACTACGAAGATGTCTGGCCGGAGGATGTGATTTATAAAGGCTACGGTGGTGTTGATTGCGTAGAAGCTGGTGGCCCACCTGCGGGTGCTGGATGTGGTGGTTACGTAGTAGGCGAAACCGTAAAATTACTTAAAGAACTCAACGCCTTTGATGAGTACGATGTAATTCTTTTTGACGTTCTGGGTGACGTAGTTTGCGGTGGTTTTGCAGCACCACTCAACTATGCAGATTACTGCCTGATTGTTACAGACAACGGCTTTGATGCTTTGTTTGCGGCTAATCGGATCGCTGCTTCAGTCCGCGAAAAAGCCCGAACTCACCCACTGCGTTTAGCGGGGTTAATTGGCAACCGCACCTCCAAGCGCGACTTGATTGAAAAATATATAGAAGCTGTGCCAATGCCAGTTTTGGAAGTTTTACCTTTGATTGAAGATATCCGTGTTTCCCGTGTGAAAGGGAAAACTTTGTTTGAGATGGCAGAGCAAGATCCTTCCCTAGACTACGTTTGCGACTACTATCTCAACATCGCCGACCAAATTCTAGCGCGTCCTGAAGGTGTTGTACCGAATGACACACCAGATCGGGAGTTGTTCTCTTTGTTATCCGATTTTTATCTAAATCCGGGTAAACCCCAGGTTCCTAATTCAGAAGAGGAACTAGACTTGATGATTGTATAAATCACCAAGTTCTCAGGATGGGGGACAATAACATGGCATTCTTTCATAGCTTTACAGATTCAATAAAGCAAAAGTGGTTGCAATTTTTCCAGAACAATCGGGACTGGATTACCCTGCACATGCAAGTGGAATCAGTGTACACCCCTGATGGCGGGAAGCGACCACCTTCTTACCTCATCCTGGGAGTTCTTAACGCCCTAGAACCAAAGCTAGCGCAGTTAATGTTGCCCTTTGCCAAACTTAATCCTGATGCCGATACCCTGATTGAGGTGCTGGATTTGCATTTTGACCCAGATTTAGCTCTCGGTAATCGCTTCGTCGCCAACCCAGATGTAGAGAGATACGTAGAAGAAGCAGCAGCTGTTATTGACGAAAAGCCTGAAGATGAAACATTGACACATTCTCATACAAATGGCTTTGCGGCAGTGGCGGTAGTTCAAGAGTTCACAATGGTGGATTCTGATGATGAAAGCCTGGGGATCAGAGAGTTGGAGGAAACCGAAAATGGCTTTGGAGATATTTCCTTATCCAACGGACACAACTCAAAAGATGAATCTCTCCAAATCTCTAGTTTAGAAGCAGATGAGTTTGGGGAAATTGCCTTCGATTCAACAGCTGCAATGGAAGTAAAGCTGGATGAAGACGAGGAGCTTGAAGATAGTGTACTAGATGAGAATGCGTTTAAAGACGTGTTATCAGATGTCTGGGGTGATGAAACAGCTTTGCAAAAGGCTGAAGAAAATAACGATTTTTTGGGGGAAGAACTGCCAGCAGGCGTTTTTGATGAATCAGAAATTGCCCGTCTCTTCCCCAACGCTTAATTATTGCCGTTCCTCACGATTTTAAGTTTTAGATTTGGGGTTTTGGATTAGGAATATAGGGAAATTGTCGTCAGGCATAGGATATTTTTGTTGTCCCAGTCACCAATCCAAAATCGTCAATCTAAAATCTGAAATTGGTTGACCTGCCATTAAAATAACTCGTAATTGATAATTCGTAATTAAAGACTAGTGTTTCAGGTTCTTATTTAGACACCGAATGAAAAAACGCCACGTAGAGATTTTCGTGAGTGCTTCTCCAAGAGTTGAGGAATTAAATCTAAAAATTACGAATTACGAATTACGAATTACGAATTAGTTAAATATCAAGGGGAGAAAAAACCAAAATGACTGTCGCTCAACAACCAGAAGCTTTAAGCTTTGAATGTGAAACTGGAAATTACCATACCTTTTGCCCAATTAGCTGCGTGGCGTGGTTATACCAAAAAATTGAAGATAGCTTCTTTTTGGTGATTGGGACAAAAACTTGTGGCTACTTCCTGCAAAACGCGATGGGGGTGATGATTTTTGCTGAACCCCGCTATGCAATGGCAGAGTTGGAAGAGGGCGATATTTCAGCACAACTGAATGATTATGAAGAGTTAAAGCGGTTGTGCTTGCAGATTAAACGCGATCGCAATCCTAGTGTAATTGTCTGGATTGGCACTTGCACCACCGAAATTATCAAAACAGATTTAGAAGGTTTGGCACCGAAGCTGGAATCTGAAATCGGGATTCCCATCGTTGTAGCGCGGGCAAATGGTCTAGATTACGCCTTCACCCAAGGAGAAGACACCGTATTAGCCGCAATGGCTAACCGTTGTCCTGATAAGTCTCCTGTGGCGGAAACAGAGAAAAGTGAACGTAATGCGATCGCAAAATTGCTCAACTTCGGTAAAAAGAAAGAAGATGTCGCCCAAGATGAGTCTGAGTACGTGGATCATCCACCCTTAGTTCTCTTTGGCTCCCTTCCCGACCCCGTGGTTACTCAGTTAACCTTGGAACTGAAGAAACAAGGCATCAAAGTTTCCGGCTGGCTACCCGCGAAGCGCTTCACTGAATTGCCAGTACTGGAAGAAGGGTATTATGTAGCTGGTGTCAACCCCTTCCTCAGCCGTACAGCTACCACCTTAATGCGCCGCCGCAAGTGTAAACTCATTGGCGCACCCTTCCCCATTGGCCCCGATGGTACCCGCGCTTGGATTGAAAAAATCTGCTCAGTGTTCGGTATTACTCCCAAGGGTTTGGATGAACGGGAAGCACAAATTTGGGCAGGCTTGGAAGATTACGTGAAACTGATTCGCGGTAAGTCTGTATTCTTCATGGGTGATAACTTGCTGGAAGTTTCCCAAGCCAGATTCTTAATCCGTTGCGGGATGACTGTTCACGAAATCGGCATTCCCTACATGGATAAGCGTTATCAAGCTGCTGAGTTGGCATTGCTGGAGAAAACTTGTCAGGAAATGAATTCACCTCTGCCAAGGATTGTAGAGAAGCCGGATAATTACAATCAACTTCAGCGAATTTATGAGTTGAAACCAGATTTGGTAATTACTGGTATGGCTCACGCTAATCCGTTGGAAGCACGGGGTATTAATACAAAGTGGTCGGTGGAGTTCACTTTTGCTCAAATTCACGGCTTTACGAATGCGCGTGACATGTTAGAGTTGGTGACTCGTCCGTTGCGTCGGAATAATAATTTGAAAGATTTGGGTTGGGATAAGTTGGTAAGAGAAGAAGCGAAGATTTAAATTTGAGTTTGGATTTAGCAACAGCATTATGATTAAGGCGAACCCAAAAAGTTCGCCTTTTTTTGTCTTACAGAGGCGCAAAGCGAGAGCTACTATAAATAGTTACAATCATATAGGTATCGCTGAATAGACAGGATAATTTAGGAGATGATATGATGCCTGAAATTTGTCGTTTTTTAGGGATTATCATTACCATGTACTATAACGACCATCCGCCCCCTCATTTCCATGTCCGCTATAATCAGCAAAAGGCAATTATTGATATAGAAACCTTATCAATTTTAGAAGGCAAACTCACTCCTAGAGTTCTTGGTTTAGTAATTGAATGGGCAGCTATGCACAAATCAGAACTTAGAGAAAACTGGTAATTGGCAAGACAAAATAATCCCTTAGAAAAAATTCAACCATTAGAGTGAATTATGCTTAAAGACATTATAGAAGTTATTCCTCACGATAACTATCAACTCTATTTAAAGTTTGAAGATGGTAAAGAAGGTATTGTTGATGTTAACCAGTCAATCGAATTTACAGGAATTTTTGCACCTTTAAAAGATTTAAACTATTTTAAAACCGTTAAACTTAACGCTGAATGGGGAACAATTTACTGGGATAATGGTGCAGATTTAGACCCAGATGTTCTTTATTCTGTGGTTACTAACCAACCTATTCCCACATATAGAAATCTGGAAGAATATGAAAAAAGTTGGAGTTAAAACAGAAGTAATTCCAGAAGTCGGTGATTTATTAAAGCCTAGTAAATTTTTTTCAGTAACTAAATTAGATCATGTAGCAGGTTGTTTAAAATATCAAGGAAAACCTAAAACTCTTGAGGATATGGATAATGCAATTCGCCAAGGTGTAGAGAAATCGTGATTTAAAAGTAGAAAACTGGCTCAAACCTGATTAAAAAAGCTAACAAGTTTCTATTCCCTAACTCCAGAACTCACCATGACTCAAAAAACCTATCAACTCCCCCTAACCTTCGAGCAAATTCTTAATCTTGTCCTACAACTTCCCGCACAAGAACAAGAACAACTTATTCAAGAAATAAAGAAAACCTCTTCAAATAATAAAGATGAAGATTTACTTAGTGTTTTTGACAGAATCGGCAGAAATGCTCAAGCCAAAGGATTAACCGAAGAAGCTCTAGAAGAATTACTTGCCGATGAATCATAAACTAATTCTCATTGACACAAATGTTTTACTTAGCGCTGCTCTAAGTCCTAATGGAACAGCCCGTAAAGCCCTAGATAAAGTCTATAAAGAATTCAAAATTGCTCAAAGTGATGAAACTTATCAAGAGTTAAACATACGAATTTATAAACGTAAGTTCGATAAATATATCTCAGATGAAGACCGACAATATTTTTTGGACATAGTTAAAAAGTACAATCAATTTATAGAAATAAAATCTCAAATAAACACCTGTAGAGATCCAGAGGACAACAAATTTTTAGAACTTGCTAAAGATGCCAATGCAGATTTTTTAATCACAGGAGATCAAGACCTTTTATCACTCAAGACTCTAGCCGAATATCAAAACCAGATTATTACTCCCAGAGACTTTATTGACCTTGATTAATTCATCTTTCATCCTGTAATTAGTTCAGATGGAAGGCTGTAAGTCTAAAGGTTTGGATGGAATTATATACATTAATTCTGCACCGTCTGGTTTAATTTCTGTAGACGGAGTTAATTTAAGCCAGTCATAAAAGCTGATTCCTAGTTGGGATATTGCTTGTACTTCTGTTTGATATGCTTCAAAACGGCGATTGGTTTCAATCATAGATTCCATTACCTCCAAAGTTTTAGGAAGACGTGCATAAATTTGCGGCTTAGGATCATCCCAAATTGCTTTTCCTACCCAATCTACCTTGGAATCCCAAATTGCTGCTGGTATCGATTCTACCCACTTCCCGTTATTCGGGTCTTGAGCCAACATGAATAGATTCATACGTTGCATATCAAAAACTGCATTTTCATTCAAAGTTGGGTCGAGCCATTGGTAAATTCGGGTTAGCCTCCGCAAATCAATCTGACCTCTGAACTGAGGCTGTAAGTATACTGCTGGGTTAAAAGTAAGCAGAAGCTTAACATATTTCTGAATACGAGAACGAATTACTATTGACCCTTCTTGGAAGCGGCGAAGTGCTGTTTCGTGTTCTTCTAATTCAAGATAACAACGTGCTTCAGCTAGGTAGGCTAAAGATAAAGTCAGCAGATATTCATCAGCAATTTGGCTTTTTTGCTCAATTTCGATATCAGCAAATTCAGTATAAATATGCTCTGCTTCTAAAAAGCGGTTAATAGCTTGTAGTGCGCTACTTCTACGATTTTCAGTTTTGGTCATCGTAAAAGCATTAGTTGCTAATTCAATTGCAGCACGAAAATTAGCATAGAAACTAAGATCGATTTTACGGTTAATGTGGTTTAACAGTTTTTGTGCTTGTTGTAGCTGTTGCTCTAATTCTTTTAAGCGTTGTGCTATCACAGCAAAGCCTATAACTGAGACACCCAGGTTAAGTATACTGACTGCACTAGTTACCTGCAAAATTCCTTGAGTTAGTAGCATACTTCGCCCAATTTGACCTAACTGATTTCCCGTAGGAGATCCCTGCTCCCGTAACCACATAACGATATGTTTGCTTCCTACTTCTCGGATTACACCTCCAACCCTTTCCAATGTTCCATCTGCAATTCCTTTAATGATCCAATCAGCAAGCATAAAGGTTACTGTCACTGGTAAAGTCATAATCTTCTCCAAGTTGATAAATACTCAGTAGGGCTATATCTGACAAAAAGTCGCTTGGGTTCTCCGCAGCAAATAACCTCACTTTACTCAGTATTCCCAATTTGAGTTCTATTCTGTCTAATAGTGATCGCTCTTTTTAACGAACCGTTCACGCCAACAAAGAAAAGCGATAACTCAAATTCATCTTATTCAGATACAGTTACAATAGGGTGGGAAAGATGCGAAAACTTTCGTACAAGTCATTATGCTAGTTGAACCACCATCTGAAGAAGACGAAACTACCTATCTTCTGAAATCAGAAACTAACAAAAAACATTTACTCAAAGCTTTAGAGAATGTAGAAAAAGGTAACTTAATTTTTGTTAATTTAGATGAATAGGAAAAATTTGTCTTTGAATCACAAAGTTATAAAATTGAAGAAGATAGATGATTTTAATTTGTAAATATCATCATTAACAATAAAGATTATTGAGGTTGGGATATTGTTTTAGTTCAGGTGATAGCTCTTTTTTAACCCAATGATGTGAAGCAAAACAAGAGAGTAATCCCTATTTTTAATAACTTAAATTAACTAACAGCAAAATCTGTGTATTTACGCACAGAAGGTAACTGAAAACCTAAAACAATATCTTCTTTTGGAACACCTAATTCAACCAACTCATTAGCAATTCCTACCTCTGTCCCGTCTTGCTGGATCCAGATTTTCTCGTTAATAATATCTAGATGAAGAACAGGCCCATATATGCGGTCTTGCTCACGCCAACCTACATAAACTAATTGATAATGATCGTGTTCTGTATCATAAATTATCTGTGCTTGAATGCGATTATCCCAAACAGTACTAGCGTGTTGTTGAAGCAAATTCTTAATATGTTGTCTATATTTGTCTAGCTTTGCCATTGGGCGATTGTCTCCTGTTCAATATCTCAACAGATACTCCTGATAACTTGCAGAAATTCCCTTAGTACAGGTGTCATATCCTCTTGTTGCCACACTACAGCCGTTTCTACTAATGGTGTTTTTTCTTCTAAAGCGCGATACACCACACCAACCCTCTGAAGATTTTGCAATGAAGACGGTGCGATCGCAATCCCCATTCCCGCCGAAACCAATCCGATAATCGTCTGCATCTGAATCGCTTCTTGAGTCACTTTCGGGCTGAAATTTCCTTGCTGGTAAAGGCTTACGATTTGGTCGTAAAGTCCGGGCCCCAAGTGGCGAGGGAACATGATAAAGTTTTCGTTTACTAGCGATCGCACTGAAATCTTTTCTTGTTCAGCTAAGGGATGAGTTTCTAACATAGCCACAATTAAAGCTTCTTCCTGAATGCACTCTTGATTGAGTGTGTTGTCTTCTAACGGTGGATGGGCAAAACCTACATGGATGCGGCGTTCTTGTAGCGCTTGTTCCTGCTGAGTTGTGGTTAATTCCTGCAATATCAACTCTACTTCTGGAAACTGTTCTCGAAAGCGTCGCAAAATTACAGGAAGCAAATCGTAAGTTACCAAACTGGTAAACCCAATTCGTAGTTGTCCCTTTTCACCTCTTCCCGTTTTTTGGGTTAACTCAATTGCTTTTTGGAGTTGAGCCAAAAGTTGATAAGCTTCTTGCAAAAATACTTGTCCAGCTTCTGTTAGCTGTACCTGTCGCTTGGTTTTGCGATGAAATAGTTCTACTCCCAATTGCGCCTCTAGTTGCTGAATTTGCTGGCTTAAGGGCGGTTGAGCAATGTGCAATCGCTCGGCGGCTCTACTGAAGTGCAGTTCCTCAGCGACAGCGATAAAGTAGCGCAGATGTCGCAGTTCCATGTTTTTTGATATTTTATAAGTTTCAATTCTCTATAAATATATATTGGACATCTCAATATTACCTACCTATGATACTCATACAGATATCGTGGGGAGTCAGAGCTATGCCAGAGAAGTATACTCTTATCAATGTTATGAGCCGCTGAGTGAAGCTACAGAATATTTGGCTTTGCGAATTGAGGCTTCTGCAAAGGTGGATGGAGCTGTAGACAAAGGTTGGACTGATGAGCGATGCCTGCGGCGGGCTACGCCTACGCTTACAGCAATGAGCCATGCTTTGCGAGAATGGAGCCAGCACTCAGATGGATTTTTTGCTTCAGCTTGGTGTGAAGTTATAGGATACAAAATTTAGATGAATCTCAAAGATTTTTTAGAGAATTTGCGATAAAAACTTGCGTGTTCTTTCTTCTTTAGGATTACTAAAAAATATTTCTGGGGTGGCTGACTCGACGAGTAAACCGCTATCCATTAAAATAACTCGGTCGGCGACTTCACGAGCAAATCCAACTTCGTGGGTTACAACTACCATTGTCATCCCATCACGGGCTAGACCTCGCATTACATCTAAGACTTCGCGTACCATTTCTGGATCTAAGGCTGAGGTGGGTTCGTCAAACAGCATAATTTTGGGTTGCATGGCTAAAGCACGAGCGATCGCTACTCGTTGCTGTTGTCCACCAGATAGCTGTCCTGGATATTTTTGCGCCTGTTCTAAAATTCCCACCCTTTCTAGTAGTTGCATCGCCAATTCTTCGGCTTTTGCCTTTAGCGATCGCCGTACCCAAATTGGTGCCAAAGTAATATTTTGCAGCACTGTGAGATGAGGAAATAAATTAAATTGCTGAAATACCATTCCCACTTCCCGGCGAATCGTCTCAATATTTTTTAAATCATGGCTGAGAGTAATGCCATCGATTTCAATTCTTCCCTTTTGGTATTCTTCTAAAGCGTTAAATGTGCGGATAAAGGTAGATTTTCCTGAACCAGATGGCCCCATCAACACTACTACTTCTCCACGATTGACTGTCAAGCTCACACCTTGAAGAACGTGGAACTTTCCATACCACTTGTGAACATCTTCAGCAATAATTATTTGTTTTATTTCTGACATAATATTTAAATCCCAACTCATAACTCATAACTAATTACTCAACTGTCTCTCTAACTGCCGAGAAGCCAACGACATGGAGTAACAAAATACCCAGTAAATAAATCCAATAAACAGATAAACTTCTGCATAGCGACCGATAAATTGTGGTTGTGCCAATATGGAACGCGCAATACCTGTGAGTTCCACTAATCCGACCAAAGATAAGAGGGAAGTATCTTTAAATAAGCCGATAAACTGACCAACGATCGCAGGAATAACGTTACGTAATGCTTGAGGTAGAACAATTAATATCACTACCAAGGGTGTATTTAATCCTAGTACTTTCGCAGCTTCAATTTGTCCGCGAGGAATTGATTGAAGTCCACCGCGCACGTTTTCTGCCATGTACGCGGCACTAAATAGTACTAGTCCAGAAATTGCTCGTAATACCCGATCTAGACGCACATCTGCTGATAGAAACAAGGGAAGCATTACCTGAGCTAGGAACAAAATTCCAATCAGTGGTAATCCTCTAATAATTTCAATGTACAGGATAGAAAACCAACGTACTACAGGCAAATTGCTTGTGCGCCCTAAAGCAAGTAAAACTCCAATCGGAAAAGAAAGCACAATACTGACTGCTGCCATTATTAGGGTAAGTAGCAAACCGTTCCACAAATTTGTAGATACAGGCTGCAATCCAAACCCACCGCCAATTAACCATAAAATTATCGGGAAAGACAATAACCATAATAGGGAAAGCCAAGGAGTTAATACCTTAGTAAACTTTCCTCCGATCCAAAAACCTACAAATATTAAAAATGCAATTAACAATAACCAAAGGCGGGATGTAAAGTCTAGTGGTAAAAGAACTAACAAAACGCCGATGATAAAAGCAAACAAAGAAATTCCACGCTTTGTTAACTGTTGTTTACCAAAGAATATACCCCCTGTTATAGCGCCTAAAGTCGAAGCGATCGCCAGTAAAATCCAAGTTCGCCAATATAGCGTTTGAGGAAATCTACCAACTAAAAATAAACGTAAATTAACCTGAATTACCGCCCATTGTGCTTGAGTGGTTGCCCAAGTTAGAATTCCTCGCACTACCCAAAACAGCAATACCAAACAGACAACAGTTAACAAGCTGTTGTACCAATTATTAAACAAATTTTTACGCAGCCAAGTTAATTGAGGATTTGTCATTGGTCATTGGTTATTGGTTATTGGGCATGGCTTAAAGTTCAAGCTCAAAGGCTCAAGCTTCAAAGTTTACTGCTTCCTCATCTCTCTTTAATTTGCACGCTACGATTGAACCAATTCATAACTATAGAGATGGTCAAACTCAGGGTGAGATAGGTGAGCATAATTAGTAATATCACTTCTACGGCTTTCCCAGTTTGGTTGAAGGTGGTAGATGCGACAAAATAAATATCGGGGTAGCCGATGGCGATCGCTAAACTCGTATTTTTCGTCAAATTAAGATATTGACTCGTTAACGGTGGAATGATTACCCGCAAAGCTTGGGGAAAAATCACCAGCCGCATTGTTAACCCTGGTTTTAATCCTAGCGATCGCGCTGCTTCCCATTGTCCCCTAGCTACTGATTGAATCCCACCTCGGACAATCTCAGCGATAAACGCACCCGTGTAAAAAGTTAATCCCAACAGCAAAGCTGAAAACTCTGGTGATAGGGTAAACCAAGGTAGTTCTAAGCCATTTTGGCTAACACCAATAAAACCCCAAAGGGATATCTTATTTTCTGTTTTGGGAAAAGTCAGAAAAACAGCAAAGTACCAAAACAGTAATTGCAGCAGTAAGGGCGTATTGCGGAAAACCTCCACGTAAACCATCGTGATATTCCGCACTAGCCAGTTGTCAGAAAGTCGGGCAATCCCAGCACCTATCCCTACAATTGTTGTAAGCAAAATTCCTGCAACCGCCACCCGCAAGGAGTTAATTAACCCCACCCACAAGGCATGACTATAGCTGTCAGTGGGTTTGTAAGTAATCAGCGTTTCGCCAATATCAAAAGATGCTTGTTGCTTGAGGAAATCAAATCCAAACTGAATACCCAACTGTTGTAAATTGCGGTTGAGATTGCCCCAGAGTACTACTACCACTAATACTGCTACAAATACGGCAATAAATTGCAAGGCAATACGCCAAAAGCGGACATCACGCCATATAAGCGGTTTTGAATTAGTCATTAGTAATTAGTCAATATAAATTTCCTCTCTACTTCCCATGCCCCTGCCATCTTCTACCGAAATGGCGGAGAATAAAGTAGTCCGCCTTTGCTCCAGAGTTGATTTTGGCCGCGAGCTAAATTCAGTTTTGTCTTGGGGCCGAGGTTGCGATCGTAAATTTCGGCGTAGTTACCAACGTGCTTAATTATTCTGGCTGCGAAGTCGTTTGTTAAGCCGAGTCCTTCACCAAGGTTGCCTTCGGTTCCTAAAAAGCGTTTAATATCTGGGTCATTACTAGCAGCAAACTGACCCACATTCTGGGAAGTAATGCCCAACTCTTCGGCTTTTACCAGGGCATAAACCACCCATTTAACAGCATCACCAAACTTAGCATCCCCTTTGGCAACTGCGGGTGCAAGGGGTTCTGAAGAAATTACTTCTTCAAGAATCACGTTATCTTCTGGTTTGGGTAGAATTGCGCCTCGAGATACTAATGCTGAACGGTCAGCGGTAATGCCATCGCAACGACCTTCGGCATAGGTAGCAAAAGTAACGTTAACGTCTTCAAAGACAACAGGTTTGTAGGTGATGCCCCTTTTCCGCATTTGGTCTGCTAAGTTCTGTTCGGTAGTCGTACCAGTTTGAACGCAGATTGCTTTATCCTTCAGGTCTGCCAAGGACTTAATATTGCTATTTTTGCGTACCATTATGGCTTGTCCGTCGTAAAAGACCACAGGTGCAAATTCTAGACCTACAGAGGTATCGCGGCTAAGTGTCCAAGTCGTGTTACGGCTGAGAACGTCTACTTCGCCAGTTTGCAAGGCTGTAAACCGCTCTTTAGAATTGAGATTGCGGAATTCTACTGCATCTGGATTGTCAAACAAAGCCGCTGCGATCGCGCGACAAATATCTACATCGATGCCGCTGTATTTACCATCAGTTCCTACAAAGCTAAATCCTGGCACTTCACCGCTGACACCGCAAGTTACCTGACCACGGCTTTTAATACTATCCCAGCGATTTCGGGTTGCTGGTGCAGCTGGATTACTACCTGGAGTGCCAGTTGTACTGGCTGTTTGACTTGAATCTCCACTACAAGCAGCGATCGCAAATACTAGGGGTGCGATCGCTAGAATTAAAGCTGATTTACGCATAATTTTCATAATTAATAGACCAGAAAAAATGTATTGCTCACTACAATCGTTCAGTGAAAACAACTTATCGATTGTAATATAAAACTTTACCAGTCTCTGTGCTATATTGTTTAGCTTTTAAAAGTGGTAGTTGAAGTTTTTACTTATCTTTTCAAAAGCTTCAAATACTTGCAGATATTATCTCAATTAGGCTTCAGCTTTCGAGTTTTATTTAAAATCCTGCCACCCTTTTTGATTTAGTAATACATTCATTAAACCTAGATGATAATAATAAAACTGAAGTGAGTTAGTGTTCTATCCTTCACTGCCTAAAATTTTGAAAAAAGTGATTATCGCTTCTTTAAAAATGAGCAAGAGTCTTTCAGAAAATATCATTCACAGCGCAGAATGCTCATCTATTTTTCCTATCTTCAATACCCAATCCCCAATGCCCCATGCCCTAATTGCATACTTCTATGTGAGCAGAAGTAGCCATACAAACCTAAACAACTACCCCTAGCAGGTTAAACTAGGTCTGGTAACAGCTGCTCCACGTTCCTTATGAGGCTTTTATGGGAGCTAACCTCAAACAGATTGCCAACTATTTAGACAACCTTGGTTGGGACTACCGTTTTGATGATGAAGAAGACAGAATTATAACAGGAGTGGAGGCTGATAATCTAGAAGATTTCCTAATAGTTGTCCAGTTGGATGAAGAGGGAAAATTTTTCCGAGTATTTGCCCCTCAAGTTTTGGCAGGAATCCAAGACCATCCTCACAAGGGAGCTATCCTACAAACAATGCTTGCCATTTCTTGGGAAACCAAAATGTTGCAATGGGAGTATGACCCATCCGATGGCGAAATCCGTGCCATTATTGAGTTTCCTCTAGAAGACTCGATTCTCACAGAAAGACAATTTCACCGTTGTCTAAGTGGGTTAATTCAGATTGTGGATGGCATAGCGATACCTCGCCTGAAAGAAGTGATGGCAACAGGTTTTGATCCGGGGAATATAGAACTTGGGGAAAGACTATTACTTAGTATCCAAGAAGAAGCCCCAGGATTGTTAGATTTGCTGGAAAAGGCAATGGAAGCGCGAAAAAAGCGAGGAAGTTTTCCCAGCGAGTGAGACGGATCATCACTTAAATCGCTATACTCCAAAGTGATACCCTCACTATATACTGAAATTTTCTGGGGCTGGATATTATGACATCCTATGCAACCTCCTCTGCCAAAGCGGAAATGAGTGAACTCCGGCGGTTGAAAGGCTTACTACCGCCAGAATTACAGAGCTGGGTCACGGTTGAAGGCACAACTGAGGTCAATCCACCCCTGGTTCGTTGCGAAGAAATTGGTAAAGACCAGGTAGAAATTCAAATTGACTTGGTGAAATGGGATGCCCTCGCAATGGATCAGCGCAATCTGCTGTTCTGGCATGAAGTTGCTCGTGTTCAAAATGACACAATTCCTAAAGATGGTTGGGAAATGGCAGCACTAGCCATTGGTTTAGGTGGTGCTGTAGGCGAATTGTGGGTACAAGATGGATTGCTTCTGGTGTTAGCTTTGTCGCTATGTGGTGTGTCAGGCTGGCGACTGTACCAAAAGAATAATGGGGAAAAGCAACTAAGAGAATTGCTCAATGCTGATGAGAAAGCGATCGCTTTGGCAACTCGTTTTGGTTATACCCTCCCCAATGCCTACAAGAGTCTAGGTAGCGCCTTGAAAACCCTGATTGACAATACTCCTAGTAAGCGCCAACGGTCGAGATATGAAGCAAGACTCTCTGCCCTCAAACGCAGTGCCAATAAGGCAAAAGCTAAATCCAAAACTCCAGATGAGGGCGGTTTGTAATTAGTTAGGAGTTAGGAGTTATGAGTCAAATCGAAACTTCAAACTCCTCGTTCCTCACTCCTCACTCTGCCTCCGACTGGGAATGCGTACTCAGAGGGCTACTGCCTCTCTAACTAGCGGCAGCAGTCCAATGACAATTTCATAAAATCTTACTTTTTTCTTGACTACATCTTCATCAAACTCAAATTTTACAAAAATTTTTAGAGTTGGTTCAGCATTTTATGCGTCTGAGGGATCACACGCACGTGCTTGACAAACCCCTTCATCAAAGCTTGCCACGTCAAAACTTGATCGCTTGAAGGCGCAAGCATAGGTATTGGGGAGAATTGTTCAGATACTGGCAAAGGCGTAACAGGTTGTAAAAATACTGAGATATCTGGACTAACCTCTGCCACGAGCAAAGCTGAACGTTCCAACTCGGCTGGATCTGTGTTTTGAGACACAATTATCTTGACAAAAACATTTAAATATGAGTCATGACATAATTGGAGAAATTTAGCATGTTCTTGCCAATGACTTTCGCCGCTGACACTGGGCAATTTGAAATCCATACCCACAGAGTCTAAATAGGGGAGAATCATCGCCAATTGTTCTGGGCGATGTCCGCCAGTTTCTAAGTATATAGGTAGACCAGTTATGGCTCGCACTTGGGGTAGAAACTGCGTTAAGAATGGGGCATGAAGAAGTGGTTCGCCCCCAGTTAAGCTAATGCTATCGTGTAGACAAGGTAGATTTTGCTGTTTCACCCATTCGAGTAGTATGGGTAGAGAAACAGGGTTAGAGTGGATTTCAAAGTCGCGCAATCCAGGCGATCGCTCTATTCGACAAGTAGCAGGTGCATTCCAAGTGTGGGTGCTGTCACAAAAAATACAGCGTAAATCACACAGAGCAAAACGAATAAAAATCTGACGTGTCCCTACATTCAGTCCTTCCCCTTGAATGGCAGAAAAGACCTCAATCAGGCGTGCGGTAGGTGTAACCGTATTTTTAGCAATCATTTGATCAGAGCAACGCGATCGCGCTGCGTCGGCACAACAGCAAGGATGTTTTTTGGCTTCTTGTTCTATTGTGAATCGTCGCTAGCGATCTCCAATTTCAGCCCCGGTAAATAGCAATTAGTCCTTATTACTACTGATTCCGATATTAGGTTAAGTAATTTTGTAGGACAAAATAATGTTTGGCAGATTACATTATACATGGCAACGAAAGTGCAGAGCTTCATGACTAGCCAACCGACAGAGGTCGATTTTCCAGTTAATTCCCTAAACGACACGGCTATAGTGCAGGTGCCTACGCGGTTGAGCGTGCTGGAGGCTTTAAGCTTTAAGCAAACCTGCCAAAGCTTAATCCAACCCAATTCACATCCTAAGCAAATCATCATTGACTTTCACCAAACTACTTTTATGGATAGTAGTGGTTTAGGTGCCCTGGTAAGTAATTTTAAATACGCTCAGTCTAAAGGGATTACATTAACACTGCGGAATGTAACACCTCAAGTAATGGCAGTCCTAAAACTCACGGGATTAGATGAGGTTTTTCCCTTAGAGCTTGTGGACGATGGGTCGCTAATAAAACAAGAAGACTTGGTAGATAGCCGTAAGACAACTTCCCGTAAAGTAGAGCAGTTACCTACTACTCACCCTTCTGTGGCATCTTGGATGAAACGGCTATTAGACATTATAGGATCAGTGGTTGGTTTATTAATTACAGGAGTTTTATTTTTTCCTATTGCGATCGCTATTCAAATTAATGATCCTGGGCCTATTTTATTTAGTCAAACCCGCTGTGGTTGGATGGGTAAGCGTTTTGAGATTTGGAAATTCCGCTCCATGTGTGTGGATGCGGAAGCGAAGAAATCCCAAGTCAAAAACCAAGTACAAGGCGCTTTTTTCAAGAATGATAATGACCCCAGAATTACCAAAGTAGGGCGCTTTTTACGGCGAACTAGTCTTGATGAACTGCCGCAATTTTGGAATGTCCTCAAAGGAGAGATGAGTTTAGTAGGCACTCGACCACCTACACCCGATGAAGTGGAACGCTACGAAGTACCAGAGTGGCAACGTTTAGATGTTAAACCCGGTATGACTGGTGAATGGCAAGTAAACGGACGTTCTACAGTCCGTAGTTTTGAAGATGTAATTCGTCTGGATTTGCAGTATCAAAAAAATTGGAGTTTGGTGTACGATTTAAAGCTAATTTTCAAAACTATAGCTATTCTGTTTAATAGAAACAGTGGTGCTGTTTAGCTAACTACCCTTATTCACAATTTTTTGCTAATTCCCAATCACAATAATTGTTAGATACACCCAAGCCTATTTTAGGCTTGGGTAAATTTTAGGTTTTTATAGCACCACGCAAGTGTCAGCCAATTTTGTTTTGGATTTTAGATTCACCCTATGTTTATTTATTTTTTATCCATGATTAAAATCTAAGGCTTAAAACAGCTTTAAATTTTGGATTTTGAATAATTCAACGTGAGTTTGACAAACCTCTCCCTGCCTTGAATTAAAGTTCAAGTATGTCCCTATCGCGCGTCGGAGAGGGACAGGTTTTGCGTAGTAAAATCTTTTGGAGTTCTTTTGATTCGACTAACTAGGGCGCACTTATGACCTGTCAAACTTAGGTTAATTCACTCCAAAATCCAAAATATAAGAGTCGTTCATCCTCTGCGTGAGATTATCCGACAGCCTTTTGGGTACTTACTAATTCAACCTGCTGCACCTCTGGCAATAAACGTTTCGTACCTTGCTTAACAAATCCCTGCAAAAAACCAATCTGCTGATTTTGCTGAAATACTTTTTGCAATGTTTGCCGCAAATTCTCCAAATTCAAACCAGTCCCAGAATCTATTGCTATTTCCTGCTGTTGGAAATACTCAACTAGACTTAACCCTGCTACCCTGGTCAGATAAGCTGCACTTACTCCCTGCACTACGCCGCCAGCAACAAAGGTAACGGCATTACTTTTCAGAACAGTACTAATCGCCTTGGTAGAAAGTTCAACTAAACCTAGTTTCAGCATCAAACTTCCCATTGTTCCAGCTACGGTTTGCGCCTGTTCCAAGGAAAATTTCTGCTGATAGATATTACCCAAATCCATTACCATTTGAGCATTAATTGCCGCAGTGGCCAGAATATCAAGGGCTGGGACTGGGTTAGCAAAGGCAGCAGCAGCAGCTATCCATTGATATTGTTCAATAATTGGGGTAGCGCGATCGCGTCTGGTTGCATTTAGCCAGTTTTTCGCCTCAGCTTTCAACAACCCGGCTTTCCTCATGGTAGTTACCCAAACCAGCCGTTGTCCTTGCTGTGCCAAAACTTCACCCAACTGCTGCGTCAACTGCTGGATATCTGCTTCTGGTTGTTCCATCCACTCTTGTATAGAACCATCAGCCTCATGCTTTCGGACTTTGATCGGAATGGGAGAGGCGGCTGTTGCAACTACATTTCCTTGCATCCGCTGTTTCAATGACAGCAAGATGCTAGCGCTTTCATCGGCTAAATACTGATCTTGTTTGTTGAAAACTAGAATTGTGGGCTGATTGGCTGCTTTTAGCTGCTGTAAGGTTTGAAATTCTGAGTCTGTCAAATCACCGTTTGTCAGGAACAGAACAAAATCAGATTTTGCCACTTCTGCTAAAACAGCTGCATCTGAATTGTCCCCAGTTTCTTTAAATAAAGGTGCTGTTTCTTCTAAAGACACAAAATTTTGTGTCTCTGAATTTTGCTTTAGCACTTGAATTAAAGTGCTTTTACCCACGGATTTCCCGCCAGTTACAGCAACTTTAATTTCTTGCCTGTCTAATTCCAGTAACAACTGGGCAACTTGTTCTCTGAGTGTTTCTAGGGCTGTATGGTTTTCTGCTTCTTGTGCCAGATGGTTAATTACAGTTTCAGCTTTAGCGATCGCACTTTCCACAGTCGCTCGATCCACAACCATACCATCTAGCTGCTCTAAACTGTCTTTCGGGCGATTTTTTTGGAATAACCACAAACCACCACCAACAGCTAAGGCACTCAACAGACCAAACTCACTCACCTGCACTATAGAATCTTGCCAGCTTTGTAACATCCACAGAGAAAAGGACAGTCCCAATCCTCCCACTAAAATTGGTCGCTGCAACTTCACAACCATGATTATCCGCGCCTTTTAGATGGCTATTTCTTCCAGAATAGATCAAAATAAATCAAAAACCCTGCAATCTTCACTGATTGTAGGGTTTTTGTTTTGTCTTTTATTTGGTGGCGGGAAGTGGATTTGAACCACTGACCTTCGGGTTATGAGCCCGACGAGCTACCAGGCTGCTCTATCCCGCGTCGCTCTTGACTTCTATAGCATAACCTATAGTCAAGAGTTTGGCAACTACAAAAATGATAATTCTCCAATTACTTCTAAACGCTTGTATTTTCCCAAGGTCACAAACTTTTCTGAGAGGCTTTCTGCGGCGCTGGGACTAATCCAACCCATTTGTTGGAGTAAGTGAATCGCAACGGCATGTTTTGCCCGTTTTGCCCCATCCATGACTTTGATTGCCAATCCCATGCCCTCACCGAGTCTACCAATGCACTGCACTCCTTCGGCACCGGCTTTGCTGACTAGTTCTCCTGGAGTTAAGCGCATCAGTTCTGTATCAAATTCTCCATCTCCTGCTACCATCGCGGGGTGATGAGTCATAGCACGGACAATGCGCTCCATATCCAAGTTGGTACTAGAGGCTAACAGTGCATACAAAGATGCCATATGACCGAGTTGCATCAGATAAGTTGGTGCGCCACAGTCATCATGAGCGCTGATAAACTCTTCCGCAGGCATTCGCAGCAATTCTGCTACTTTGCCCAAAATCAATTGCTGTATTGGGTGCTTGCGATCCAAGTAATTATTCAAGGGCCAATGGCGTTGCTGACACACAGCTAACATTCCTGCATGTTTTCCAGAGCAATTGTATTCCAGAGGACTCCGCTTACCTTCAGGAATTGGACACTGGAGTATAGTCGGGTCAAGATCTGCCCGCCAAAGGATGTTAAATACCTGTCGGACTTGATCTATTCTTCCTTTATGGGAACTTGTGATAATTGCTAAGTCGCGATCGCTGAGTTGATAGCGTTCCAGTGTACCTGTGGTGGTGACTGCGAGTGCCTGAAATGGTTTAAGCGCTGAACGGATAAATGCAGCAGTTTCAGAATTTCCGGCAACGGTTAGAACCCGTCCTCGTTCATCGCAGACAACAGCTTGGACTATATGCCTGGATTCAATAATACCTTCCCGCAGCAACCGGACTTCCAGTGCTGTGGCTTGAGTTCGTTTTCCCATTGTCATGGGTTTATATTTATCACCTTTTTTAATTAATTAGTCATTGGTCATTAGTCATTATCTAAGGACTAATGACTAATGACCAATGACTTTTTAAAACAAATGCCAAACTATAGTACCAATAACGTACATTCCCGCCAAGCCAGCAAAGGTAAATTGTAACCGCCGCAAAATAGGTTTAATTTCGTATGAAACAATCAAGCGATCGCGGTTAAGGATTTCCTGTGGCTTTGTCCAAGTTTGACCGTCATACCAGCCAGACTCTTCATAAAAGACTGTAGGGCTGCAAAGGCGATCACACACGTAGAACCAGCCTAAGTACAACCTTACCAGTGCCAGCACTACCCCAACACTCGCTGCTGCTGCACCACAGAGGATAAAATGTGCAATATACTTGTGAGGGGGAAAACTTGCCGCAGCTACAGGCCCTGCTACCAGCCAAGATAAACCCCAAATCCAAACAATTTTCGTGATATACTCGCGCCAATCTAAAGTGCTATCACGAAACAGCCAGGAAGTTTTTAACTCTTCGTACTCATTAAGCGGTTGTTGGTCTGTAGGAACTGGGCAATTAGAAACCGAAGACCTAATCATGTTGGCTTACCCTCACCCTCATCAGATTCTGGAAGGGAAATACGCTCTGCATGAATCCAGAACGCTTCTAAATTATAAAACTCCCGTTCCTTGGGCATCATGATGTGAACGATCACATCACCGTAGTCTTGTAGTACCCAACTTCCCTCAACTTTTCCTTCTGTCCTTATGGGACGCCGTTGCAACTCAGTTTCGACTTTTCCTTCAATTGCTTGAGCGATCGCTCTTACTTGTACCTTAGAATAGCCAGTCATCATCACAAAGTAGTCAGCTAGGTAAGATACCTCTGCTACTTTGAGCAATATAATCTCACCTGCTTTGCGGTCTGATCCAGCTTCTGCGATCGTTGCAGCTAATTTTCCGCTCTCCTCTTCGGTATGGGCGTGGCTCTTTACCACACTCTTCGTCAGTGGAACAGATTGTAATGGGAAATTTCCTTGGAAATAATCAGTCATTAAACCTCAGGTGCTTTCTTTCTTTTGAAACAATTGTTTACATTTACTTACAAATCACAAACAATTGATCTGAAAATGTGTCAATAGGTTTTTTTGAATACTAACAAAAAAACAGGTGTCTATGGGGCTAGTTTGATAATTAGCTAGTGCAAGGAGGCATGAGGCAGAAGGAAACAAAATATGTCAATTAAGGTTTTTAACCTTTTTCAACTGGATAGTTATTTCCGCCATGCCGTACTAATAATTTGCAGGTAAGTCCACATCTATGCTTTTGGCTGTCTGCTACTAAAAACTACAATACAACACAGCAGATTCATGCCTGGTCTACCAAAAGTGTGACTGGCACAAGTCTAGTACTTGGTATGACGAGATACTAAAGCACTCATTTAGTATGGATAAAAATTGCTATTCCCACAGATTGAATGAAGTGATGCTGTGGGAGGGATTTTTGAGTCAAGTTGCCCCAAGGGTATTGGTCTATTATGAGCATCTTTAAAGTATAATTAACTACCCTCAAATATTTAACGTTTGAATACTGAGGGTATAATTGCTACTTTCATTAAGTATAATCGTACTGAAGACTCAAGGCACGGGTATGTAATCTCACTCTACTGCGGTAGATTAAACTTCTTGTTTTGTAACTCTTGTGGACTGAATTACTCCACGATCTGCTGTCAATGAGTAACACAAGGACTCATATTGATTTAAAGCTTGCTCAAAAGCATAGTGTTCAACGGCATATTGGCGACTTTTATAACCCAGAGTTTTTACTTTTTCGGGGTTTTGGTATAAATCTAAAATTGCCATTGCTAAAGCTTGGGGATCTTCTGGAGGAACGATAATTCCGCCGCCACTTTGCCTGATAGCTCTTGCTGCTGTCCCATTGTCAGGGACAGAGGCAACTAACGCCCCTCCACTAGCAAGCAGCACTTGGATTTTTGATGGCATATTGAAGGATACAACATTTTTCTTTTGCACCACCAAGCCAACATCGGCGGCTGCTAACATTTGTGGCAAATATTTGCGGGGTTGAAACGGAAGTAGCAAAACATTATCTGCGCCGCAGTCTAGACATTCCTGTTGCAATCGCTCTAAACCTTTTGCCTCTCCAACGATGACAAAAACAATATCTGGGATATGGCGTAACACAGAAGCAGCTTTGACAACGCTTTCTAAGCCTTGGGTTAGGGCAATGTTGCCAGAATAAAGTACTACAAATTTGCCATTCAAATTATGTGCTGTGCGGAAAGGGTTATTTTCTTTAGGCAAAGGGCGGATAAAATTTACATCAACCCAGTTAGGAATTTGCACAATTTTGTCACCTTCTACGCCCTTAGATCGCAAATTGTCCACAAACCCATCGGCGATGACGCTAATTTTACTGGCAGTATGGTAGGCAAATTTTTCCAATAGTCTAAACAACTGGATGAGCAATTTATTTTTCAGTAGACCGACGTGGACGGCTGCTTCTGGTAATATATCTTGTAGATTTAAAATCACAGGACAAGCACGTAACCATCCTAAAAGAGCAACTGGTACACAGCTTGGCAAAGATGGCGATGTTGAGAGAATCACATCTGGACGCCAACCGATGAGGGCGGGCACAAAACTAGTGACCACAAAACTAGCATCTAGTAACACCCGATCTAATAGGTTAGGTTGTGGACGAATCCAAACGTAACTGCGTTGGATTTGAACGCCGTTTTTGTCTTCGTTGAGATACCACTTCCCCCGATATTCTTGGTAAATTTGACGCTCAGGGTAGTTGGGCATAGCGGTGACTACGCGCACTTGATGCCCACGCTTCACTAGTCCCTCTGCTAATTCAGTCATCAGTGGGGCAATACCAATTGGCTCTGGATAGTAGTTGTAGGAATAAATTAAAATCCGCATAAAAAGTTAGTCCGAAGTACCCCGGTTTTTTATTTAATAACAATACTTTGTCTTAAGCATCGTTTAGAGTTTGGAAACTCCTATATTTAATTGTGGCTTCAGACTCTTTTTATGTCAGGGAATTTCCTTAAAGATTGAGTAAACTTTAATATTGAATACTTAGAGCAACGATGAATTTTTTTTACTATTTCAGCAATATACAAATTGTTCATTTTTGATTGGTACGTAAGTATAAACCCTAACTACATTAGGTTTTACCAGCCCCTGAGACCAAATTGGGATAGTTTGTATGAATTGTTCTTAGAAAGAAGGACACAACCGATTTTACTAAGACCTGATATTAATAAGGTTGTTTTATAATACTAGTCATTCAATGAGCGATCGCCCTTGTATTTTCTCCTTTTTTGCTGGCTCAGGTTTCCTAGATTTAGGTTTTGAAACCAGCGGTTTTAAGATTGTTTACGCCAATGAAATCTTCCCCCCATTCATGGCTGCATACCGCTATTCACGGCAGGTTCTCAATCTACCGTTGCCAGAATACGGATATCATGAAGGAGAAGCAGGAGACATAACCCAACTTCTCGAAGGTTTACAAACACAACATCTCCAGGAGTTAGTACAAGACTGCCGCAAATCTAATAATATTGTCGGCTTCATTGGCGGGCCTCCCTGTCCTGATTTTTCTATTGGCGGGAAAAATAGAGGACGTTTAGGAGATAATGGCAAACTTTCCGCTTCTTACGTTGAATTAATTTGCCGCAATCTTCCAGATTTCTTTTTATTTGAGAACGTTAAGGGGTTGTGGAGAACAACAAAGCACCGTTTATTTTTTGAATCGCTTAAGCAACAATTACTGGAATCAGGCTATATATTAACAGAGCAGTTAATTAATGCTATCGAATATGGTGTACCCCAGGATAGAGAAAGAATTATTCTCATTGGTTTCCGAAATAATTTTATCAAGGATATAGGAATAAAATTCGGTATTGAAAAGTCAATACCTGAGAGACATTTTCCTTGGGATAATCATATTTTATATCCTCGAAAAAATGTTTTTGCTTATCCTTGGCGTAAGTGCGAACCATTTGAAGAAAATTCCATTATGCCTTGTCCCGATGGCATCCCTCAAGAACTCACCGTTGAATACTGGTTTAGAAAAAATAATGTTCTGAAGCATCCCAATGCTGAACACTGTTTTCAACCAAGGGCAGGCATCACAAGATTTGCTGCTATTGATGAAGGAGATGATTCTAAAAAGTCTTTTAAGCGTCTTCACAGATGGCGTTACTCACCAACAGCTTGCTATGGAAATAATGAAGTACATTTGCATCCATATAAAATCCGCCGAATATCTGTGGCAGAAGCTTTAGCGATACAATCTTTACCTGCAAATTTTGTACTTACAGAGAATATGTCGCTCACGAATATGTTTAAAACTATTGGTAATGGTGTCCCATATTTGGCATCGAAGGCGTTAGCTAAAAATATTATTAACTTCTTAGGCGCTGACTTCACAAATGGTGTTGATATTTCTAAGCTTACTACTGCCTAATGTCAACTTAAACACTTACAGTAATACCGCGACATCTACAAAGCCGACATCCCATAGAAGTCAGCAGCTTCTTTTCAGGATAAACTCGTAATAAATATGGTTTAATATATATATAAGAAATGTTTTAATTTTTTATAAAGTTTAATAATCAATCACTGGCAGAAGACACGATGGCAGCAGACTATCCCGATATTGATATTGCGCCATTTATCGATCACTCCCTCTTAACGCCAACTGCTACTCCAGAGCAGGTTGAGCAGTGGTGTGAAGAAGCATACAGATTCAATTTTGCGGCGGTTTGCTTGCACCCCGCCTATGTCAAACAAGCAGTCGAACTCCTACACGGCAAGAACCCGAAAGTCTGTACGGTGATTGGCTTTCCAACTGGTGCAACGACTTCAGCAGTGAAACTGTATGAGGCTCAAGAAGCAGCGGATAATGGGGCCACTGAGTTGGATGTGGTAATGAACTTGGGCTGGTTGAAAGCTGGAAAAACTGAAGAAGCCCATCGGGAAATTGCCGAAATTTGTGAAGAGACTGGGCAAACTGTCAAGGTAATTTTAGAAACTAACCTATTGACAGATGCGGAAAAAAAAATAGCTGCTGAAATAGCTATGGAGGCGGGAGCGGCATTCTTAAAAACTAGTACAGGTTGGAATGGTGGTGCAACAGTGGCAGATGTACGACTTTTGCAGGAATTGGCAAAAGAAAGGGTAGGAATTAAAGCTTCGGGTGGTATACGCACTATCAATCAAGCCCTAGACTTAATCGTAGCGGGTGCTACTAGATTAGGCACATCTCGCGGTATCGATTTGATCCGCCAGCGCGATAACCTGGGAAAGGATGAATAGTCATTTGTTTCTCGTTCTACCCCGCGGGAAACTGCTGGCACGTCTAGGTCATTTGTCCTTTGTCCTAACCTAATGACCAATGACTAATGACCAATGACCAATGACTAATGACTAATGACTAATGAGTAGAACCTACAAAGCAACGGGAATTAATCTTAAAACTCAGGTGCTGGGAGAATCGGATAAAATAGTGACGATTTTAACACCAGAATTCGGTCTGATTCGAGCAGTGGCTCCAGGGGCACGCAAGCACAACTCCAGCCTGGGCGGCAGGAGTGGTATGTTCGTTGTGAATGAACTATTGATTGCGAAAGGGCGATCGCTTGATAAAATTACTCAAGCACAGACGTTAAAAACTTATCCTGGTTTAGCTAAAGATTTGGGAAAATTGGCTGCCAGTCAGTATTTAGCAGAAATAGTCCTGTGTCAAGGTTTGAGCGAACAACCCCAAGAAGAACTTTATGAGTTGTTCAATGAACATCTCCATCGGTTGGAGGCGTTGTCTAGTGCAAATGCATCTGGTGTTTTGGCTCATCTGGCTCATGGAGTGTTTCACCTTTTAGCCTTAGCAGGAGTAACGCCGCAAGTGCAAATCTGCTGCCTATCAGGGCGTTCGCTAAAGCCAGACTTTACAGACCCCAACTGGCAGGTAGGATTTAGCATCCCTGCGGGTGGAACGGTTTGCTTAGAAGCTTGGGAACGTTTACGAAGAGAGGGAGAGAGGGACAGGGGGATACAAAGAAATTCATCTTTTTCTCCATCACCTAATCGTCCCGTTATCCCATCACCTCCAAAACCTAGCTCCCAAACAGTTGTTGTGCATCGGCAAGAAATACCTGTGATTTCTAGTCGTCCGGGTGCTATGGAACTGGCTTTGCTTCAACATCTGTCACAACCAGAGATAATGCAAATTGATGGTGCTAGAGATCATCACTGGTTATCTGTTGAGCAGATTTTGCGCCAGTATGCTCAGTATCAATTAGGTCGCCCTATTCGCTCTGCTACCTTGCTCGACTCTTATTTTGCTGCCAACCATGATGCAACCGTCTGATTTGGATAAAAAAATCCTGCCTTTGTCACCAAGCCTCGCCAAAAAACAGAATAGGGTATCAGAACCTACAGTCAGGAATCACTTGCACTTGAGCGCCGTTTCCAAGTGTACACCTAGTCAAATCAATGGCCAAGAAATGTCCCCAAAAGATGTTTCTAAAAACGATCAAAGTTGGACAGCCCAGATCCCAAAAACTGATGTTCCAAGTCAATCAGAAACACAATCTGAGGACAAATTAACCACTGCCCAAGGAGATAGCAACGGACAGAGTTTGCCAGTAACTACTATTCCAGAAAAAGAACCACAAAAATTAGATGGATCTGGTTCAGGTGGAGAAGCTGGTTCAGGAAATGTCAAACAACAGGGATTTTTGCCTGTATTAAAAAACCCTAATTTCCTGGCTCTTTGGGGCGGTCAAGTTTTCTCCCAACTAGCAGATAAAGTTTATTTAGTGCTGATGATTGCTTTGATTAATACTCAGTTTCAGGCTAGTAATCAGAGTATTAGTGGTTGGGTGTCAGTTTTGATGATGGCTTTTACGATTCCCGCCGTATTATTTGGTTCCGTTGCTGGGGTATTTGTTGATCGTTGGTCGAAAAAGGCTGTGCTGGTGGCGACGAATATGTGGCGCGGCATCCTGGTTTTGTCAATTCCCTTCCTGCTGTGGTTGACTCATGGCTGGAAACCCATAGGAGTCCTGCCAGTGGGTTTTTTGATCATCCTGGGTGTGACTTTTTTAGTTTCCACGCTGACGCAGTTTTTTGCACCGGCAGAACAGGCGGCAATTCCCTTAATAGTAGAAGAACAGGATTTACTCTCGGCAAATTCGCTTTATACGACAACGATGATGGCATCGGTGATTGTTGGGTTTGCTGTCGGGGAACCATTGTTAGCGATCGCCGATGGACTTTGGCTGCAAATTGGTGGTAGTGGTAGTTTGGGCAAAGAATTTTTAGTAGGTGGTAGTTATGCGATCGCTGGACTAATTTTGTTCCTGTTGGCAACTAAGGAAAAACACCACGACCCCGGTACAGAATTCCCTCACGTATTCTCTGACTTGCGGGATGGTTTTGCCTACCTCAAAGCAAATCATCGCGTCCGCAATGCTTTGCTTCAGCTGATTATCTTGTTTTCTGTCTTTGCAGCATTAACTGTTCTAGCCGTTCGCATGGCGGAAATCATTCCTAACATGAAAGCCTCTCAGTTCGGCTTTTTACTAGCAGCCGGCGGTGTTGGTATCGCTGCTGGAGCAACAATTCTCGGTCAATTTGGTCAACGCTTCTCCTATATCCAACTAAGTCTGTGTGGTTGTATGGGCATGGCAGCATCCCTGATTGGTCTATCAATATTTACAACTCAACTGTGGCTAGTTCTGTTACTGGTGGCGCTATTAGGTATCTTTGGGGCGCTAGTGGGTATTCCCATGCAAACAGCCATCCAAACAGAAACACCTCCAGAAATGCGTGGTAAAGTCTTTGGTTTACAAAACAATGTAATTAATATTGCTCTCTCCTTACCTTTGGCATTAGCAGGTGTAGCAGAAACCTTTGTGGGGTTACAGGCAGTTTTCTTGGGATTAGCAGCGATCGTCTTTTCAGGAGGTATATTAACTTGGTATAACTCACAGAAGTAGTTATCAGCTAACACGAGCTATTATTCATTACTTTTAAGTAATTAATATTTACTTAAAGCTTTTCTGTTCATGGTAAACTGTGGTCAGTGAAAATTTATCACATACTTGCGGGATATCAATCTGACATTAGTCAGAGTAAGTTGTTTAAATATGAGAAACTAACAACTTATAAGTAGAATAAATAAAGCCATAAATCAACTGGTTTAATAGCTTAAAATAGGCTTTTTAAACTAAATTATGTTGTAAATCTGTAATTACTAAAAAACCAGCAAGTATAGCTAGATAAAATAAAAATCACGAAGGATACACAAGTAATAGATCAAACCCGCTTTTCTTACAGCTAAATAAAGAATGCGTATAGCCTGGATTGGAAAAAAATCACCCTTTTGTGGCAATGTTACCTACAGTAGAGAAATTACAAATGCCTTACTAGACAAGGAACATCAAGTTAGCTTTCTTCACTTTGCCCAAGAAGAATCTGAACCTGATAACTGGCCAAATCTACGAGAGGTTTCCCTACCTTTCATTTACAAGTCGCAGGTTTACACAATTCCCACTTTTAAAGCGACCAAAGTCTTAACCGATTCGCTGCGGAAAATCAAGCCAGATATAGTCCATGCTTCATTGACACTATCTCCTCTAGACTTTTTTCTACCGGAAATCTGTGAGGAACTGAAGTTGCCGCTAGTTGCCACTTTTCACACACCGTTTGCTGGCAAGGGGGCAAAGCTGATATCGGGAACACAACTTTTGGCTTATCAGCTTTACGCGCCTTTTTTAGTTAACTACGATCGCGTGATTGTATTTTCCCAAATTCAGCGAGAATTATTGGCAGGTATGGGTGTGAGGAAAGAAAATATTGCCGTAATTCCCAACGGTGTTGATACTGTCAAGTATTCTCCAGGATTTTCTCAAGTCAAATCAGAATTTAAAGCCGAACGCTTGTTTGTCTATCAAGGTCGCATAGCGCCCGAGAAAAATGTCGAAGCCCTCCTCCGGGCTTGGAAGCAGTCGGCAATGGGGTCTGGTAGTAAGTTGCTAATTGTTGGGGATGGCCCTTTGAAGTCTTCCTTAGAGCCATTTTATGGTTCAGAATACGGCATTGTCTGGTTGGGATTTGTAGCTGATGAAGACCGACGCATCGAAATTTTGCGGGGTGCAGATGTATTTATTTTGCCTTCATTGGTAGAGGGTTTGTCCCTATCTCTGTTAGAAGGTATGTCATGTGGTCTAGCTTGTTTAGCAACAGACGTGGGTGCAGATGGAGAAGTATTGGAAAAGGGCGCAGGTATAGTTATTAGTACTAAAACAGCGCGATCGCAATTAAGAACCCTCTTGCCAGTCTTGCAAGACCATCCAGAGTTAACAACCTTACTAGGGCAAAAAGCCAGACAGCGTATATTAGACCGCTATACCCTAAGTAAAAATATTACTCTACTCGAAGAACTTTATAAAGAAGTTTTAGCACAGCGACCTCTACCGCTAAGTCGCAGAGCGTAGGGGATGCCAGTTGTTACAATGAATAGCGCAGCAATAGCGAGTTAAACGCTATGCACAATCGCTAACGCTTCTCTACCGAGACGCTGTGCGAATTCTATCGAGCGTTGGGAAACTCCGCAAGGCACTTGCTCCCCTAAGTGTATTTATTTCAAAATCCTATATAAAGCATCAGTTTGTAATTGATTATCATCCTATATTTCCAATTCTTGATCTAGTTCATGACAGACAGTAGCTTGGACATACTCACCTGTTAGACTAGGTGTCATCATAAAGTCATAAAATGTAAATCATTTTCGGCAAAAATTAATATAATATATTAGTTAATATTAAATAATAAATAACAGTAAATTAAAGCTACACAATCAACAAATGAATACAATCCTCGACATAAAAACATTATATGAATCCAATTACCTGCAATGGTTAGAGGAGACTATTAAATGTCTCAAAAATCGACAATTAGCAGACATTGACTATGAAAACTTAATAGAAGAATTGGAAGATTTGGCTAAGAATGAAAAAAGGCGAGTAAAAAGTTTGTTGGAACAAATTATTAGACATTTATTACTTTATCAATATTGGGATTTAGAAAAGCCAAAAAATGCTAACCATTGGGCTGCGGAAATTATTAGTTTTCGTAATCAAGTAAATGAAGATTGAAGTGCCAATTTACGCAAATATTTAGAGGATAATTTCAGCGTAATTTATAGCAATGCTTTAGATTATGTTAAGACTAAAACAAAGCTAACTAATTTACCTGAATTATGTCCTTATACCTTAGAGCAAATTTTGGATAAAAATTGGTTGCCTTAATATTAAATTTTGATTCTTTGCACGAAACATATTCATGTGTATAACTTGTAGCTAGTTTCTGCAAAACGCGAACGTAGGATTTTTAAGTAAAAGTAATCATATTGATCAATTAATCTTTTAATTCTCCACTAAAGACCATCCTAAACTGGTTGGCTGTTCATAAACCCGCTTTAAAGTATTTATATCTCTGGGAGAAATAGGCGACGGGTTACGAACTTGGGAAAAGTATAGGGCATCAGTTTGTAGCGGACTATGACCCCAAATTCCCAGTGCATGACCGAATTCATGCCGGGTAGCTGAAATCAGATACTCACCTGTTTGACTGGGACTTAACAAGATGGTGAAGCGGTGGGATAAAACTTTGTTGCTGGTGTATAACTCGTAAGTAGTTTGTGCTGATCGCGCACGGGGTATATTACTACTAGGGGAAATTTGTAGAGGTGGCGCTTTTCGCACAATGGTAATATCAGCAATTTTTGGCTGTTCGACTATTTTCAAAGGCAAATAAGTACTCCATTCTTGTACACCCTGTAAGACAGCGTTAATCCATGCTTGAGCTTGTTTTTCGCTAAGGGCTTGTGGTGGTTCTACGTAAACTCGAATGGGAAATTGCGACCAAACTAAATAACCTACTTGGCTTGTTGTGACTTGGGAAAAATAGTCACCGCTGTTAATGCTATCTTGCCACTGTGCAAGTTTGGGCGGTAAGGGATGGGGTTTTCGTGGAGATGATGGAGGGAGAGAGATTATTAAGTCTGAATATACAGATTTTGGTATTCTTGTAAACCCATCACTCGACTGAAGATTAGTAAAAATAATTAACAGCCCTGTGCCAATAAAAAAGGCAAGAGCTGTAATTAACCGTCGTGAAATTAAATTTATTAGGGTGTTAAGTATCGGGTGTTTGGTTATTCTCCCCATTTACCTATCCTTATTTAGGCAGCCAACCAGCACTTAAAACTACTGTTAAACCGAGAAAAATTACTGTCAATGCCCAAGTAATTCGGTTTAAGGTGTTTTCTGCACTCTTGGTGCTGCTAAATAGCTGGGCTTGTCCGCCAATGGCTCCAATGCCATCACCTTTGGGACTATGGAGCAAAACTAAGATAATCAAACCAGTGGCGGAAAACGCCCAAATGCCTTGCACGATATTAGTAACTGTCATGGTGGAATCTCATTTATAACAAGTTTTAAAAAACAGGAGTCAGGGTTGGGAGTTAGGAGTTAGGAGTTAGAAAAGTTTTAATTCATCACTCTTCATTATTAACTCTTAACTCTTAATTATTAACTCCTAACTCTTTTACAGTCCTACTTGCACTGGGGTGCGAGTGCGTTGCAGCTCATAATCTGCTGTTTTCAGCAGCGATCGCCCGGTCATTTCTGGTGGCTGAGGCAGCTGTAAAATCTCTAGAATTGTGGGGGCGATGTCGGATAGCTTGCCATCGCTTCGCAGTTCGACATTTGTACCATATCCAGGGATTTTGACTTTCTCTCCTTCCACCAAGATGAAGGGGACTGGGTTCGTGGTATGAGCTGTCCAGGGATTACCCACTTCATCTAGCATATACTCAGCGTTGCCGTGATCGGCAGTAATAATTGTTGTACCACCGGCTTTGATAACGCTCTCTAATAGGCGTCCCAAACAGCGATCAACTGTTTCAATTGCTGTAATGGTAGCTTCGATTTGACCAGTATGCCCTACCATGTCTGGGTTGGCATAGTTAATCACAACTAGGGAATATATACCCTTTTGAATCGCGGCGATCGCAACATCTGTAACTGCTGCTGCTGACATCGCTGGGGCGTGATCGTAAGTAGCTACCATTGGGCTGCTTACTAATTCCCGATCTTCTCCAGCAAAAGGTTCCTCCAGACCCCCATTAAAGAAATAGGTGACGTGGGCGTATTTTTCTGTTTCGGCGGTGCGGAATTGATTCAGACTATGATTGGCTATCACTTCTCCCAGAATGTTACTGAGATTCTGAGGCTCAAAGGCTACAGCCACGGGTAAGTCTGAATCATACTGTGTAAAGGTGACAAAAGACAGGGGTGTGATTTGCTGTCTTTCAAAACCGTTAAAAGTTGTACTGACCAAAGCTTGAGTCAGTTGTCTAGAGCGATCGGGGCGGAAGTTGAAAAATATCACCCCATCCCCTGGTTCTATTGCACCGGGTGCAATTCGGATTGGGTTGATAAATTCATCTTTTACCCCTTCGGCGTAAGATGCTTGCAAGATTTCCACAGCCGTGCGATTATCACCTGTACCATCTTGGGTCATCACGTCGTAGGCGCGTTTGACCCGATCCCATCGGTGATCACGATCCATCGCGTAGTAGCGACCGCTGAGGGTGACTATGCGCCCAATGCCTATACGGTCTATATAATCTTGCAGCAGTGTGATTGCTCTTACACCGTCAGTTGGGGCGGTGTCACGACCATCGGTGATGGCGTGAATACAAACTTCTGGAATTCGCTGGTCTTTGGCTAAGTCAAGTAGTCCGAATAGATGGGTAATATGCGAATGTACCCCTCCCTCAGAACAAAGGCCTACTAAATGCAGCTTGCCATTCCGAGAGCGAACTTCCTGGCAAATTTTGACGAGTGCTGGGTTTAAGGCAATAGAACCGTCTTCGACCGCATCAGAGATGCGTACCAGTTCTTGCGGTACCACTCGCCCAGCACCAATGTTCAAATGACCAACTTCCGAGTTGCCCATTTGACCCTCTGGCAACCCTACGGCTTTTCCTGATGTGCGGATGAGGGTATGCGGGTAAGCTGCCCATAAACTTTCCACAATGGGAGTTTTAGCAGCAACAATAGCGTTTCCTCGCTTCTCCTCGCAGTAGCCCCATCCGTCTAAAATGACTAGCACCACAGGAGCAACAGGTGCTTTGGTCATAGTAAAATTGCCCTTTACTTTTTGTAATACCCGAATGATACCACTGCTAAACCACGCCGCAAGTGAATTTTTGCTTATTAATTTCTTTTATGAAAGACTTGCAGTTTTTTGAATGATTTTTTAAAATTTAACAGTTTTTCTGTAATGTTCTTGATCGCTAATAACAAATGATTACTTAGTAGTAGCGTTTTAGCACTACTACTAAGTCCGTATTCAATCTGTTATTTCCTTTTTGTGGAAGCTTTTGCAGCTTTTTTAGCAGCTTTTTCAGCAGCGATCGCAGCTAACTTTGCTTGTTCTTTTTCTTCGGCAATTTTTTGGAGATAGTAATGATAGTCTCCTAAGTAAACCCGGAATTCACCATCACGAATTTCGACAATTTTGTTAGCTACTTGAGAAATAAAGTAGCGATCGTGTGAAACTACAATTGCCGTCCCATCATAATTTTTGAGCGCTTCTTCCAGCATTTCCTTCGCTGGAATATCTAGGTGGTTTGTCGGCTCATCTAAAATTAGTAAGTTCGCGGGACGTAAGAGCATTTTTGCCAACGCCAGACGAGCTTTTTCTCCTCCACTTAATGCCCCAACTGCCTTAAATACAGTATCACCAGTGAATAAGAAGCGTCCTAAAAGCGTGCGGACTTCTTGATTATCCCAGTCTGGAACTTCATCATGGATAGTTTCCATGACAGTTTTCTTCAAATCTAAGGCTTCAGCTTGATTTTGCTCAAAATAACCGGGAATAACGTTATGATCGCCTAATTGAACAATACCTTCTGTGGGTGGTTCCATCCCCATAATTACGCGCAGAAGGGTAGATTTCCCAGCACCGTTGGGGCCAAGAAAAGCAATGCGATCGCCTCTTTCAATTAGCAGATTTGCTGCCAAAAACAAGATTTTATCACCATAAAGATGAGTTAAATCTTTAATGTCCACTACTTCGCGTCCACTGCGGGGTGCAGGGGGAAAACGGAAGTGGAGAGTTCTTACCCCTGCAATGGGTGCTTCAATGCGCTCAATTTTTTCGAGTTGCTTTTCCCGGCTTTTTGCTTGGGTACTGCGGGTAGCACTGGCGCGGAATCTATCAACAAAGGTTTGCTGTTTCTCTAATTCTTTCTGTTGGCGTTCGTAGGCACTAAGTTGTGCTGATTGGCTTTCGGCTTTTTGTTCCAAATATGCCGAGTAGTTACCAAGGTAGGTACTGGAAACGCCACGTTCTGTTTCCACAATTTGGGTGCAGAGGCGGTCAAGGAACTCCCGGTCATGGGAGACTATTACCATAGGGGTAATCAGGCCTCTGAGGTAATTTTCTAACCACTCAATGGTTTCTAAATCTAGGTGGTTAGTCGGTTCATCCAGTAGCAACAAGTCGGGTTTTTGCAGGAGGATTTTACCCAAACTCATCCGCATTTGCCAACCACCACTGAAGGCACTGACGAGGCGATCGCCATCTTCTAGCCCAAACCCCATCTCTGGTAAAATTTTCCCGATGCGTGCATCTAAGTTGTAGCCATCCAAGGCTTCAAATTTGCGCTGCAAGCGATCTAACTTGTCGATTAGTCGATCCAGTTCCTCTGGGCTAGCCGTTTCCATCTCTTGTGGTATGTGCGCCAGAGATAGCTGTACTTCGTTGGCTTCTTTGAAGACAGTCCAAAATTCTTCTCTAACGGTGCGGGTGGGGTCTACTTCAAACTCTTGGTTGAGGTAGGCTATATGTAAGCTATTAGGACGGATAATTTCGCCTGCGGTGGGTTCAATTTCCCCAGAGATGATTTTGAGTTGGGTAGATTTTCCAGCACCGTTGACACCGACTAAGCCAATGCGATCGCCTGGTTTAACTTCCCAGTTGATATCTTTGAGAACTTCGCCTGTGGGATAAATTTTACTTATATGTTCTAGTCGCAGCATTAAGTTTCTCTCAGGTAGGGAGTGTGTGGTTGAGGACGAAGTACTAACACCGCCTCTAATATTAACAAAAATTAACTATAAATTCGTCGTGAGGAAGTTTGGAAGCTGCAAACCAAATTTGGCTTGAGCTACGGATAAAATTTACCACATCTATCTCAAGGCTGGGTTTATGTCACTTGTCTAACTTCTTCGACACTGAAATCAAATGCCTCAGCTACTTGTTCCACTGTCATCCCCAATTTTAATAAGGTGGGTATTAATTTTAATTTGGCTCTACGCTCCCCTTCCAAACGCCCTTATTCAAATGCTTCTTGATAAATTTTTGTATCTTTGAAACTCAAAGTTCCTATGTTGTAGTCCACCAATTCCTCTACTCCTTGATCAGAAGAATCTTACTGCGCGGCTTGTCTGACTTCTTCGACACTCAAATCTAGCGCCTGTGCTACTTGTTCTACAGTCAACCCGGCTGCCAACATTGCTGGTACTGCTTTGAGTTTACCTTGCTCAATGCCTTGAACCTTACCTTGTTCAACACCTTCCTGACAGGCTTCCTGATAAAATCTGGTTTGCTTTAACTCGCTTAAGCCAAACATTTGCTCCATCTCCTCCCTAGTTATTGTGGGAAATTTGTAAGCCAAAATAGTCTCTATAAATTGTAATAATTCTTGCTGTTTTGGTGGTGAGTTTATCTCTGACTTAGTTCTGTCTATCAACTCCCTTGCTTGGACAATTGCTATATCGTCACTTGCAATTACTAATTTAGCAGTTGCAATGCCAATTGGAAGCGATGCACCTTCACCTAATTCATCCAAATAAATGCGTCTGACGCGCCCACTTGTGAAAAACTCACGATAATGTTTGATATTGCCTGTATCTACATTCCTGTTTGGGTATAAAACCATAGCACCCCAGTCAAAATAATTCGTAATTGTTAATTCGTAATTCGTAATTATTAGCCCACACAGAAATGTAGTAGCTTGAAGAAGGAATCAAATTTATTTTTTATCAATAAATTGATTTCCTCCGTACTCTCAATGGATTAATAATTTATAATTAATGGACTCTTCACTACAAATTACGAATTACGAATAAAAAATGATGATGTCTGTTTTCACAGCTTTATATCATTTGAACATTTTGATTTGCTGTTCATGTGTTACTTGATTCTTCAGAACCATCTCGCACTTTCAGCAATTGCTCTTTTGCCATTCCTAATATACGTGATAAGGGCGTTAACAAACTATCATCAAATGCTTCTCCAGCATAAATATTATTCAGTTCAGTGGGAGATAATTTAACCCACATTCCGCACCTACAACTGTCACACCCCAAAGAAACGGATACATTTAGTACATAAGAACTAATGATTGAAAGAATTGACTAGAATCTATTAGGGCTAAATAGGAATTATTATGATTAGCTTAGATATACAGTTGAATATTTACGGCTAAGTACAAAATTTGAGTTCTTAGGTTATTTTGATGTCAAAATTGGTTCAAAATCATTGAAAGCTTTATCCTCAATGACTATAAAAAGATAAAAAAACATTTTGAATCACCATAATCAGGAGAAAATTTCAACAGATACTTTTGTGGAGTTTCTGTTGCCATGTTTAGTGCTAAAGACCTGGAATTGAAGAAGATTGATCATTTAGGGATAGTAGCAGGAATAGTAGATTCAATTGGGATTGTAGAAATAATTAATAATTTACTCTCTTCAGAGCCAGGAGAAAAAGTCAGTGCGGGTCAGGTGGTAAAGGCAATGATTTTAAACGGCTTAAGTATGATGTCACAGCCTTTATATATGTTCCCAAAATTCTTTGAATTAATCGCTTGTGAACACTTAATTGGTACAGGAGTAAAGCCAGAATACCTCAATGATGATAAGCTGGGGAGAATCCTAGATAAATTATTTATCAAAGGACTAGATACAGTATTTTTAGCAATCAGTTTAAATGCTGTACAAAGATATCAGATATCACTTTCATCATCACACTTGGATTCAACATCATTTCATGTAGATGGAGAATATGAATATAGTTTACCAGAAGTAATATTTAATAATCAAAAGCAATCAGATAATTTAGGAAAAGAAAATGAAGAAGCGAAATCACCTCAAGCGATAAAACTAACCTACGGTTATTCCCGTGATCATCGTCCAGACTTAAAACAATTTATTACAGAACTAGTATGTTCAGGAGATGGAGATATACCAATATATATCAAATCAGTCTCAGGAAATGAAGTTGATTCTAAAAGGTTTGGAGAAATCGCAGTCGAGTATCAAAAAAGAATACAAGTTGATAGTCTAATAGTAGCAGATAGCGCATTATATACAGAATCAAATATCAAGTTAATGTCGAGTATCAAATGGTTGACACGAGTACCATTGACGATAAAATTAGCAAAAAGCTTAGTCAGGAGTTTAGCAGAATCGGAATTTGTGAAAAGTGAAAAGACAGGATATTCATACGCTCAAAAGAAAATAACTTATGGAGATATAGAACAAAAATGGTTAGTTGTACAAAGTCAAGATAGAAAAAAATCTGACTTAGAGGAATTATCAAAGAAAATAGAAAAAGCTTTGATAAACAATCAAGCTAAGTTAAAAAAACTAGCACAAGAAAAATTTGCCTGTGTTGCTGACGCTAGAAAAGAATTAACCAAAATAAGTAAAGGATTTAAATATCATCTGGTAGAAACTATTGAAACTCTCGAAAAAACTCCCAATATCAAAGAAGAGAATCAATCAAAATACTATCAAATTTCAGCAACAGTCAGTGAAAATAAAGATGTTATTGACCAATAAATCTTATGTGCAGGAAGGTTTATAATTGCTACAAATGTTTTGTCAGATAAAGAACTGAGCAATGAGAAAATGCTGTCTGAATATAAAGCGCAGCAATCATGTGAAAGAGGATTTAGTTTTCTCAAGAATCCTTTATTTCTGGAGTTTAGACTAGGCAACAAGAAAAGACTCAGCAACGCTGAGTTGAAAAGAAACAGACTTCAGAGATGAAAATCTACACTACTAAGCAGATTCTGATTGCTCTTTGCGGGGCTTGGTTGTAGTTTTTTTAACTATGGGGTAGCGAATTCTACGTTTACGTGGTTGATCCGTCTTCCAGCCTGGAGACTTTCCGCGAGATTTGGGTGGTTGGGCTGGAGTACCAATCACCGCAAAAACTCCACCCATAGCTTGAGCAACTCTTCCAGGGGTTAATTTTTCGAGAGGCTTCTGCCAAGGTAGAGGATTGTCAGCAACGATATCAC
>NZ_WBKL01000071.1:0-34357 GCF_015714705.1 Nostoc sp. NZL
CGAGTATCAAAGACTCATTCACGAATATCAAAGACTCGTCAGCGAGTATCAAAGACTCATTCACGAGTATCAAAGACTCGTCAGCGAGTATCAAAGACTCATTCACGAATATCAAAGACTCGTCAGCGAGTATCAAAGACTCATTCACGAGTATCAAAGACTCGTCAGCGAGTATTAAAGACTCATCCCCTATTCCCTATTCCCCATAATTACAATAATGACAACTGTTCATTAGGCGGCGTAAACCCCAAATGTTTATATGCTGCCTTAGTCGCCATCCTTCCACGATGAGTCCGAGTTAAATACCCAATCTGCATGAGGTAAGGTTCGTACACCTCTTCAATTGTTTGGGTATCTTCACCCGTTGCTGCTGCCATTGTTTCCAAACCCACTGGCCCACCGTTAAATTGTTCAATTATTACACTCAGCATCTGGCGGTCTGTCCAATCTAAACCGCAGGGATCTACTTGGAATAGTTGCAATGCTTCAGATGCAATGATTTCATTGATCTCACCAGATATCTTCACTTCAGCATAATCACGGACTCTTTTAAGTAGCCTGTTAGCAATCCGTGGCGTTCCGCGTGACCGACGGGCAATTTCTGTGGCACCAGCTTCTGTAACAGGGGTTTTGAGTAATTGAGCGGTTCGCAGTACAATTTTAGTCAGTTCATCAACTTCGTAAAATCGGAGTTTTTGAATTAAACCAAAGCGATCGCGCAGTGGTGAAGTTAAAGCACCCACACGGGTTGTAGCTCCCACTAGAGTAAACTTTGATAGCGGCAAACTTCTAATCCGAGCGCTGGAACCCTTACCAATAGTAATATCTAAGCGATAATCTTCCATCGCCGGATAGAGAATTTCCTCCGTCATCCGCGAGAGGCGATGAATTTCATCCACAAATAAAATATCCCCAGGCTTAAGGTTCACCAGTAGTCCTACAATATCCCGTGGACGTTCTAGGGCTGGCGCACTGGTAATTTTGTAATTTACCCCCATTTCCGATGCTAAAATCATTGCCATTGTGGTTTTGCCCAATCCCGGCGGCCCATACAGGAGCAAGTGATCTAGCACCTCACCACGAGACTTGGCTGCTTTGATGGCAATATCTAGCACATCCTTTAAATCTTTTTGCCCAATATAATCGGCAAATCGGTGCGGTCGAATTCCTTCTTCCTGCTGTTCTTGTTCATCAATAGCGGCTTCAGGCTTCAAAATATTTTCTGTGGACGGTGCTTTCGCGGACTCCCGACGCTGCTTTGGTTCTCCGTTGGGTTCTGGAGGCTGTTTTTTCGAGGAGATTATCGCCATAATTCAGCTATCTACTTTTAAGGGGACTAGGGACTGGCGGAGGCCGGGGGAGCAGAGGGAAAAAGAATTACCAATGCCCCATCTTGCAATACATGCTTAAAACAAGGGGTGTAAAAATTTTCGTTTGGAAATACCCGCGCCAATTTAAAATTTAAATTCCGGTCAATTACCCAGAAGTACAAAAGTTATTATGTTATCTAAAAGAATCTTACCGTGCTTAGATGTGAAGGCGGGACGGGTTGTAAAAGGAGTTAACTTTGTAAATCTCCAAGATGCAGGCGATCCGGTAGAGCTGGCCAAGGTTTACAATGAAGCCGGTGCGGATGAGTTAGTATTTCTGGATATTACAGCTACTCATGAAGATCGAGCTACTATTTTAGATGTGGTCTACCGGACTGCTGAACAGGTGTTTATTCCATTGACTGTGGGTGGTGGCATTCAATCCTTAGAAAATGTTAAAGCTTTGTTACGAGCGGGCGCAGATAAGGTTAGTATTAATTCTGCGGCGGTGCGTGATCCAGACTTGATTAATAGAGCAAGCGATCGCTTTGGTAATCAGTGCATAGTTGTTGCTATTGATGCCAGACGCAGAAATAACCCGGAGAATCCAGGCTGGGATGTGTATGTGCGGGGTGGCAGGGAAAATACAGGCTTAGATGCTCTAATGTGGGCACAAGAAGTTGAAAAACGGGGGGCCGGTGAACTGCTAGTAACAAGTATGGATGCTGATGGAACCCAAGCCGGGTATGACATTGAGATTACACGGGCAATTGCCAATTCTGTAGAAATTCCAGTCATTGCTTCTGGTGGTGCAGGTAATTGTGAACATATTTACACAGCCCTAACTGAAGGCAAAGCTGAAGCAGCATTACTCGCATCATTGTTACATTACGGTCAATTAAGCGTAGCAGAAATCAAAAATTATTTGCGCGATCGCAACGTGCCAGTAAGAACATTCTCCTAATCTATCATTTACTCTTTAATGACATCTATCTATGGTTAGACACACTTCCCTGAAAGGGTGTTAATATTATTTTACAAGTATTAACAAATATTAAAAAATATGTTGCTTCCTATTTTACTTTTTGATGTTGCCCTGGTGGCGTGGTCGCTGCACTTAATGGAAAAAGCTTACGAGAGTAAAGAATTTTCTCTAATGTTGGCTGGTACATTGGTTGCTCTGGCTGCTGCTGCCATGTTAGTAGTTTACTTTTTGATGGGGCACTGTATGACCTATTTGTTGCAAGTGTCGTTGTGAGTGCCCAGTGGTTGAGGGGATATTAAAAATTTAGTTTCTACAAGAAGCTTGACAAAGTACCAATAATTAAGCCATTATGTATAATGGATTTTAAGGGGTTATAGCGCAGTTGGTAGCGCACCTCAATGGCATTGAGGGGGTCAGCGGTTCGAATCCGCTTAGCTCCATTCTTCAGACTCTAAACCTCTCCATTAATGGAGAGGTTTAGGATGATTTTTCAGAAGGTTTTTATTTACTGTCTACCTAGCCAGTCTCGCAAGTTGGAATGATAGAGACTGTAATGGGTTTCTGAGGCGATTCGTTTTTGCTGTAAGAACTCTAGCCAATTTTCTAGCACTTCTTCAACTTCATACTCATCAGTATCAATGATTTGTGCGATGCCTGCGGTGATCAGTGAGCTAAATCGTACTCCTTTGAGAAGCAAGCTAGCAAGAGGGTCTCGTAGAGAAGTGCGGGCTGCGCCAACGCTTCCGCTGATATCGCTTGTTGCCGAACTGCGGCAATATTAACCTTGCAACCATATCAACAAGTAGAAACCTCATAGATGCTTGGACACTAAAGATAGCCATCTATGGTATAGAAATGTATAGAATCTTGTAAAGATATAAAATATAGTTCTTAAATGCACACATTTCTAGCTTCTTCCTCAATGCAGCTGTCTGTACCACCAAATCACTTTCAGCCAATGAAGATTGTCGCACTGGGGGACAGCTTAATTTATGGATTCGGTGATCCGGAAAAAGGAGGCTGGATCGAGCAACTACGCCGATGGTGGATGTTGCCGGATAGTGCCGGCCATGTTCTTTATAATTTAGGGGTAAGAGGCGATCGCACGCAACAAGTAGCACAAAGGCTAGAAGTTGAGTTCCGCCACCGGGGTGAACTGCGAAATCGTGTCCCCGACTTGATTATTTTATCAGTAGGCGTGAATGACTCAGCGCGGTTGGCGCGTCCTGATGGCCGAAGTTACACAGATTTTACATTGTTTGAAAAGGAAATTGCTTCTCTGCTAGATTTAGCACAGCAACTATGTCCTGTATTATTTGTGGGTATGGTGCCAGTGGATGAAGCCAAAATGCCATTTTTAGATTGTTTTTATTATAATCATGCCGATCAGTACCGCTACAAAGAAGCAACTCGAATTGCTTGTACCAAACGGCAGATTCCCTATTTAGATATTTTTGAGAAATGGATGGAACGCGGTGAAAATTGGCGGCTTAAACGTTTGAGTGAAGATGGTCTTCATCCTAATACACTAGGTTATCAAGCTTTGCTAGAAGATGTGATAAATTGGGATGCGATTGTAACTTACCATTCTAAATTTGATTACCACCTTAAACCATCGTAATCAGATAAATATCTTGGTGCTTTGGGCTAACCTAATATTCTTTATCTCCCATTTTTGCAAAAAGCACTACAATAGTGCTGAATTTTTAAATCCATCTTTTTCTATTTCTTATTCAGCACTTCTATGACACCAACTTTATTTGGTCGTTGGCAAACTCGATTATTATTACTTGCAACGGTGGGCGTACTTGTGTCTTTGCCCTTTGCAATTGGTTTAATTGGTTCTAGTCCTAACTCGGTTTATTTTTGGATACTTGGTTATGTCGCTATCTTTGGCTTAGGTTGGGATGTGCTTTATAACTATCTCCAAAAATCGCGCTGGGATAGGGATTGGCCCGCAGCTTATCAACTCTTAGCTGGTATATGGGAGTTAGTGTTTGTGTTTTGTGGAATAAAACTGTTTGGCTTCTTACCAATACCTTTACCTAAAGAAGAACTTTCGCCAGTAGCTTTTCTATTGCACTATAGCGTCGTGTGGCTAGCAGTTTTTATTAGTTCACAAAGCCTGATGCGAATTATCTTTCCCCGTTGGCGTTTCCGGGGTGGGGAGTGGTTGTAATACCTCAAATTATCGAAATTTTCAATTTGTTTTTACCTAGTTAGTTACAGCCTTTTTGATCTATTTGAACCGTAATTACCTGGAGGGGCGCACAGATGTGCGCCCCTAATATATGGTTGAATTACCTGAAAATTGCTGTAATCAAAAATCAACAATTAAATCGCAAATTAAAAAAATCATATATGGCGGTTTTAGTTTGGATGCAATATGTTGTATTGGCGTACAGCTATGTGTGTCGCTATGAACATTGGTTGGGAGTTGAATCCCGATCAAAATTGTCCTAGTAAAGAGTCCCTAATTCACAATCCCTATTTCAATGCAGAGACGCAAATTAAGGAAGTGCAATGTCAAATTTTGATCTGGTTATTCAGCTATTTCTGCAACTCACAGTTATTTTAGTCACTTGTCGCATCGTCACGATTTTAGGACGCCGCTATCTTGGTCAAACCGATGTTGTTTGCGAAATGATTGCAGGTGTAATGCTAGGCCCATCACTTTTGGGATTGATTGCACCGGATTTTCAGCAATGGCTGTTTCCTAAGCTTCCCATTATCACTGCTGTAGGACTCAAGATACCCAATCCATCGATGTCTATTTTATATGCTATTAGCCAGATTGGATTGGCAATTTATATGTTTTTAATTGGTTTAGAGTTCAATACCAAACTCTTAAAACATCATATCAAAAGTGCAAGTTTGCTATCTGCTGCCGGGATTATCACTCCTTTTATTTTAGGAGCGATCGCATCTTTTTGGTTTTATCACAATGGCGATTTCTTTCAACCAAAAGTAACGTCTTGGTCAGCCGCTTTGTATCTAGGCGCTTCGATGACAATTACGGCTTTTCCGATGTTAGCTCGCATTCTTTACGAACGCGGTCTTGCACAAACCCGCTTCGGTACTTTGGCTTTAGGTGCAGCATCGGTAGATGATGCAGTTGCTTGGTGTTTGCTAGCGATCGTACTTGCTAGCGTGAAAAATTCTCTGAGCATTGCCATATTAGCAATTGGTGGTGGCATTTGCTACGTGCTATTTGCAATTTTTCTCGGTCAACCTCTACTGAGAGCGTTCACACGCATGACAAAACGCGATGCAGGCGTAAACAGACAAACCCTGACTTTAATGTTGATAATTTTGATGTTTTGTGCATGGTTTACTGATGTCACAGGTATCTATGCAATATTCGGTGCTTTTGTGCTGGGAGCAGTAACTCCACGCGGAGAATTTGCCCAACAAATTCGCCAACATACTGAGTTTTTAACTACTTCTTTTTTGCTACCGATATTTTTTGTGTTCTCTGGACTCAACACTCAAATTGGATTGGTAAACACACCTACTTTGTGGGGAATTACGCTCTTAATTATTGCGATCGCAATTCTTGGCAAAGGTATTGCTTGTATGTTGGCTGCAAAATTAGCCGGGGAAAATTGGCGCGAATCTGCAACTATCGGTGCTCTGATGAATGCTCGTGGTTTGATGGAATTAATCATCCTCAATATTGGTTTGGAGCAAGGTATAATTACCCCAACTTTATTCACTATCATGGTTATTATGGCAGTCATTACTACCCTTATGGCATCACCACTGGTTAGCTTCTTGTTGCACGGAACAAGCTATGATAACTCTTCCACTTAAGCAAATTTAAAAATAAAATTAATTACCTAAAAATTGGGTAAAGTTATCTGCTTTGACTCAGGCTATAAACGCTAAATTGTTTGTATTGGCGTTTAAGCGGTACTACAAACTGACTGCCTATTACCTAGTTTTTTTGATATTGGTAATTGGGAATATATTCTAGATGTAACTCCTAAAAACATCAAAATTCATGTTTTACGGCTGCAACTGCATCGTAACAGCAATTGACATGAGAATAAAGCACAAATTACCCTTGAGCGTATCTAACAAATTTGACATTTTCCAGTCTTTACAAAGAATCATCTTAGAGAAACCAGATAGTTAATTTTGAGGAAACCATGCACATAGTTATTCTCGTTCTGGTTGAGGTGCTTATTGTTATTGGACTTTCACGGCTAGTAGGGCTAGCATTCCGTTCCATTAAGCAACCGCTGGTAATTGGTGAGATTGTCGCTGGGATTATGCTTGGCCCATCTTTATTTGGTTTAGTTGCTCCCGATATAGCAGTTACCTTGTTTCCACCAGAAACTATTCCTTTTCTAAATGTTTTGTCTCAGGTGGGACTAATATTTTTCATGTTTCTGATTGGGCTAGAACTTAATCCAAAATACCTCAATAGTCAGTTAGAAGTAGCAGTTTTAACTTCTCATGTCAGCATTTTGGTGCCGTTTTCTTTAGGAACATTGCTAGCGGTGATTCTTTATCCCCTAGTTTCCAATGCAAGTGTATCCTTCACCGCCTTCGCCTTGTTTTTGGGGGCGGCGATGTCGATTACTGCCTTTCCAGTGTTGGCGCGAATCATTACTGAAAACAATTTACAAGGAACGCGTTTAGGAACGTTGGCGTTAACTTGTGCAGCTGTGGATGATGTCACCGCTTGGTGTCTATTAGCAGTAGCGATCGCAGTAGCTAGAACTGGTGACTTTGCTGGTGCGATACCCACAATTATTGCCAGCATAGTTTACATCGGCTTGATGTTGACAGCCGGTCGTTGGTTTCTCCAACGCCTTGCCAAACACTACCTTCGTGCGGGACGACTCAGCCAATTGCTGCTAGCTGGGATTTATATGGCAGTAGTTGCGTCAGCACTAATTACCGAACTAATTGGTATTCACTTAATTTTTGGGGCATTTTTACTGGGAGCAGCCATGCCCAAAAATGAAGATTTAGTGCGGGAATTGGCAGTAAAAACCGAAGATTTTGTCCTGATCTTCTTGCTACCAATATTTTTTGCCTACAGTGGTTTACGAACGCAGATTGGCTTGCTCAACCGTCCAGAATTGTGGCTTTTGTGTGCGTTGGTTTTAGGAGTGGCGATCGCAGGCAAATATGTTGGCACTTATGTAGCGGCCCGTGTCAGTGGCATTAGTAAACGGGAAGCCTCGGCACTCGGTTGGTTAATGAATACTCGCGGCTTGACCGAACTGATAGTACTAAATATTGGTCTAGAGTTAGGGGTAATTTCCCCCTTAATATTTACCATGCTGGTAATTATGGCATTGGTAACTACATTCATGACCTCGCCACTGCTGGAATGGACATATCCGAAGAAGCTGATCAGGTTAGATGTCATCGAACCGGAATTGGAAGCAGAAATAGGTATAGACATCTCTGCTGAAAGTGAAGCTTACCCTCATCCTTACCGGATTTTGGTGCCAGTGGCTAATCCAAGTACCCAAAAAGGTTTAGTACAGTTGGCAGTAGCGTTGGCGCAGCCCGCCGTAGGTATCGCTCTTAATTACCGATATCCTGCAATTGTTAACCCTCTTAGCCTGATTGAATTTGAAGAAGACTATGCCTTTGAAAGTACCCCAGTTGAAGCAGACCGATTAATCGCCCAGCGCCGCCAGCAGCTAGAAGAATTAATTAATACTCTCGAACCCCCAGAAACTCGTTCCTATGTGCATCCTATCGTTCGGATATCCAGCAATGTTGCCCGCGAAACAGCACAGATTGCCACATTAGAACAAGCTGATTTAATTCTTGTGGGCTGGCATCGGCCAGCTTTTAGTAGTAATCGTTTAGGTGGACGAGTTGGACAAATGCTTACCACTGCACCAGTGGATGTAGCAGTGTTTGTAGATAAAGGCAAAGACCGATTAGAAAGTTTATTAGTACCTTATTCTGCAAATATCCATGATGATTTAGCACTAATACTAGCTCTGAGACTGCTAATCAATCGTGAGACTTGTATGTTGCAGATATTACAGATAGTAGCAAATCATGCCAGGGAAGAATTGAGTTACGAACTGCACACGATGATGGAACAATTGCCCACCAGTGTACGCGATCGCATTGAAATCAAAATTATCGAAGCCCCAGAACCAATCCAAGCCGTAATTCAAGCCTCAGAAGCTGTTGACCTAACTATTGCTGGCACCAGCCGCGCTTGGGGTATCGAGCGCCAAACCTTGGGAAGATATACAGATCAACTAGCTATCCAATGTCGTTCCTCCCTGTTGATTACTCGCCGCTACAGTCAAGTCACCGCTCACCTAGCCTCTATGCTTCCTGAGGTTAGTAGTCAAGAGCCAACATTGAGGAGTTGAGATTATGAATCATTTCAACTTCAAATCTTTAGCTTTTTACGGAGTAGCAATAAGTTCAGTGCTACTGTTGTTTAAAACTGTAACCGTCTACGGGGAAAACAATCTCAAGGCTCCTCCTCCAATTAACGGTCGGTATCGTCTAACCCTGGCAGAAAATTTGCCGAACTGTGAAAAATCGGATACTCTGACGTTAAACATTCAGCAGTCGGGTATTTACTTAAATGCCTCTGTATTACCGGCAAACGCTAACCCGAATACTGACGAAAAGCACTCTCTGGCAGGTATCTTCAGAAATCAACAATTAAATTTATCTGGGAAAGTTGGTAGATCAATCCTTTGTAATATTCCTCGCCCCCAAAATGATCCTCTAAACTCAGTCGCAATTCAAATGCAACTTGTGGATAAAGGTAATATGACAGGTCAATTAACCGTAAATGGCATTCCACAAACTCTGAAATTTACTGCTGTACCCCAAAAAGCTCAGGAAAAATCTCAGAAGTAAAACAGTCATTGAACTGGAGAGTGGGGACTGGAAACTAGGGGAGAGGGATTTAAAGCGCGAAGTAAACAGCAATGTGATCGCATTGTATGGGTTTTATGGAGCAGATAAAAAGAATGAATCAGGGACTAAAGACTAGGCAATTTTGCCAATGGGGTAAGCAGCTATTTAGCGTCAGTATATTAGGCTTTTATGCAGCGATCGCCCTCGAAACTTGCACTACTGCTGCTACACCAGTGGCAAAGCTAGATAATTGGCGTTTTTCCCCCAAGACACAGCAACTTGAAATCACCCTCTCAGGAGGCACAACCCCTCGTTATTTTTACCTGGCCCAACCCTCTCGTCTGGTTGTAGATTTACCGAATACTAAGTTGGGCAAAGTTACCACGCAACAAAATTATTCTGGAGCAATTAAAAGCATTCGCGTTTCTCAACTAAATGAGAATGACACACGCATTGTCCTAGATTTAGCGCCAGGGACTGTTTTTAATCCTAAACAGGTACAACTGCAACCCCTTTCCCGAAAAAACTCCACTCGCTGGGTATTACGTCCGGTTATTTCTGGTAAAACTACTGCCGTGAAACCAGGAAACTCCCCACCTTCACCCAAGAAACAACCTCAAACACTCCAAAAGCCGCCTAGTAAAGTACCCATAACTACTAATCTGCAAGCACCCTTACTCACAGTTCCGCCTCCATCCAATGAACTGCCCTCAACAATTACTACTAACTCAGGGCAGCCTTTTGTCACTGTTCCTCCCCTAACTCCCAATACACCCTCTCAAGAACCTGGTTTGATTCTTCCCCCTCCGTCTTTCCCAAATCAAACCGGCAACTTGAATAGCATTCCTCCTTTCGGTATGTCGGAATTTCCAGTTCCAACAATCCCAAATGTTCCAAATCCCCAGGTGATAGAGTTTGGTCAACCCCTACCTAAAAATAGATAGTGGAGAGTGGGGAGATGAGGGAGCAGGGGAAGCGGGGTAGACAAGGGGTCAGAACTTGAAACAAGTCTTTCCCCTTGTCCCCAAGTCCTCTTGCCCCATGCCTAATGCTCAATTTCCCATTCCCAATTCTAAAATCTGTCAGTTTCCTGAGGTGTTCCAACTGCTCCTGGTTGAGCCGTAAAGAAGTTTTGAGCAGCTTCATTCTGATATATACACCTAATATCAGGTTGGCCACTGTCCAAGTTACCTGTGAATCCAAAGGTATTCAGGCGATTTTTGCAATCTCTTACCTGATCATTAGTCACCAGCTTACGTTGTTCTAAAAGTGCCCAGTTATTTTGTCGGATCACACATCCAGGACGCATACTGGGCTGGGCAACATAGACATTGAAGGGGTTGAGAGTGACGAACAATCTAGCGTCCATCACCATCGCGCTGGCTCCGTACTGCACACAAATTTCAGGGTTTGGTGCTTTGGTGTCAATGAATTCACGGGAAGCCACATTTGATGGAGCCAACGTGGTTGTAGAACTAAAAGCAATGCCAATCCCAATTCCCAAAATCAACACCCCTCCCATAATTGCGATGGTGAAGAGGTTAAACATTGGGGATTGGAAAATAGAGGGTTTAGAAGTAGTAGCCGATCTACCAGTAGGTTTACGTCTCATTTTTGCTTAATCACCTTCACGCCAATTTGGAAGGGAGTGGTCTAAAGTTATCTCCCTATTTCAGTATGCCTATTCTTGATTGTAATTGTCTGCAAGTTTTTGAGCAGTATTCTTATTAAATGATAAAAATAAGAACTTATCTAGATTTGTCGACAGAATTTCAACCTTGTCGGCTATTGTTTCCATCTTGAATAATTGGTGAGTATTTTTATTTATTTGCCGATTAAGGAATTGTTATTACTGTTGTGCTGCTTCACATAAAAATTACAGAGTAACTGTCTTTAAACTTCTATATTTTATTAACCAATTATAGCATATTTTTGATATCTCTCAGATAGTCTTGATTCAATTTGCACAAATGATGCAGTCAAAATACTTGAATTATCTAGCTTTTTGTTTGTAAGTTTGCGGAAATTATGAGCGGAGGAAACCTGTGATTATAAATTTCTTAACCGAATTTTTCGTATTCTTATTAGAAATTTTGGTTACCCCTAGTAATTGATATGTTAAACAATGTAACTTAAAATTTAAGAAAGTTTTAATAACTAATTAGAAGCAAGTGGGATCTCAAAGAGCGTTATTTTCAAGCAAGAAGTTCAAAACTTCGCAACTTAAACTCTTTCTAGCTGATAGTCTGACTATTTTTTGGGGAGATTGGTTAGATTTACGTGTCAGAATCGTGCAAGTTGCTGCATCAGGCTTAATATCCCCACTAATATATATTTTAGCTTTTGGCTTGGGTTTGGGTAGTTCCATCAAACCCGGTTCGGGGATTAGTGGTAACTATAACAACTATTTAGAATTTATATTACCGGGGATGGTGGCGCTATCGTCGATGACGATTAGCTTTGGTGGAACGACATTTTCCATTTGTGGAGACAGACTATTTACCAAAACCTTTGAGGAATTGTTGTTAACTCCTATACATCCCTTAGCGTTGCATATCGGAAAAATGCTAGCGGGAATCGTGCGAGGTTTGATGACATCTGGTTCGGTGATTTTGGTAGCAGTTCTGTTGACTGGAAACTGGAATTTTCTCAACCCACTATTTTTACTGTTGGTAGTGCTGAATTGTTCCGTATTTGCTGGGTTAGGGGTGATTGTGGGGTTAAGTGTGCGATCGCTCGAATCAGTTGGACTCTACAACAACTTTATAATTATCCCCATGTCTTTCTTAGGGGCAACCTTCTTTGACCCTGGGACATTACCAGCAGCCCTCAAAGTCGTAGTTTACCTGTTACCACTCACCTACGCCAGCATCGGACTACGTGCAGCGGCCCATTTACCCTTATCCCAGTTTCCTTGGTACAGCATACCGATTTTGCTGGTGATTGCGATCGCTCTTTCTTTGTGGGGCGGTTATAAATTCGCTCACCAACAGGATTAAAATAATTCTTAATTCGTAATTCGTAATTCGTAAGTTTTGTATGGCTACAGTGCTGACAGGTAGTTCTTTTGATTGAACTGAGATTTGATTACTCAGAGTTTACAGTCAATATTTTGCCAGTGCGTAGGCGCAGCCGCCGTAGGCATCACACTGTGGACAACGAACTAAAATTTCTTGCTCAAAATCAGAAAGCCGTTTTTCGATTCAGCATTATTGAAATGTTGATTGAATTAAGTCATTAGTCATTAGTCATGAGCAAATGACTAATAACTAATGACAAAGGACTAACTAGCTAACAGAGTTTTTTCTAGAGAAGTCCAACGGAAGGCGCGATCGCCACCTCTCTCAATCACTACTCTCACTCGTGGTTCTAGCTGAGGCAAATTTGTTAAATACTCAAGTTCCTCATTGGAAAGAATATGCCCTTCAATAATCCACAAAACCAGCCCCTTTGACTTTGGTGGTAGCTGTTCTAGATGAGAATTGAGAATTGGTGGTAAATAGTACACATGACCTACTGCGGCACCGCTACCAGTGCTTTTTTTACCAAGATGAGGAGGTCTGACTCCATGAATTCTTGTGAGATATGCAGCTACGTCGCCCAGCCCTCTAGCGGTAATGTGAAGGGTTGTATAACCAGCTGCCCGTAGTCGGCGCTGATATCGACCTTCATAACCCCCTTCCAGAGGTACATACACCCCAAGAGCGCCAAATTTTTCCAGATCGCGGATTAAACCGTTGCCAGTGGTAATTAGTGCCATAGATTTTCGTCTTATCCCACTTAGATATCTCTATTATTTACCCTGAACCGAGAGATTAAAAGCATTTTCTTTGGGCATTGAGCCTTGGGTATTGAGTATGCTTATTTTCCTTGTCCCTCTCATCTCCTGTGCTTCTTCCCCACTCCCCAAAAATAACTCTATAAATTACTGGACAAACATAAATAAATAATTTATATTATTGGATTGTGACCAAACACGCAAATTAGGCTGCATTCTTACTGTCATTCTGAGGTAGTGTTAGTATCAAAAGCTGATAACTCAATCCAAATTGGATAATATAACTCAGATTGATCATAGACTGGTAAACTAAGAAAGCTTTCAGGTCAACATTGGAGCTTATGGACGAAGAATCAAAGCCAATCCAAAGCTCCAGGGTACACTTACTCCTGTGCCTCTGAAAAAGCAGGCAAAATCTTAAACAATAGTTTAAGGTGTTTAGGGAAGTAAAAACTGAGCAGCAATGTTGGTTTCATGGCATTACGTCAGTCTCAGTTAACGGATACTGAGCGGTAAAAACCGCTTAAGTCCAACTGCAACAGGGCAGTAGCCAATCTCCGGGAAGCCGCCTTATGGGCGTCTAAAAATCGGAAAAACCCGCCGACAGCGCTGCCTCCAGAAAGTGCCAGAGCAATTGCTTGGACGAAAGCATTGCTGCACACAGCTTAAAGCTGTAGCGCCTTGCATTGATTCCAGAAGTTACTCCTTCCCAATGGGAAGGGACTTGTGGCTGTTCTGGTGATCTAGTGAGTGAAGCTAAACAGATTCACCAAGCAGTACGGACACGGTTTGTTGTGTCCGAAAGCATTTGGAGCGGTTTATTTAAACCATTCCAAATTTCGCAGGCTAACCCAGCCTAAACTGATGCGTACAAAACGTGTCCTCTAGAGTCCAATTCCAAGGTCAGCAAGTAGAAAGGAGAACCAGTTACTGTGTCTGTAGGTATTCTCGGCACCAAGCTGGGCATGACCCAAATATTTGACGAAGCAGGAGTAGCTATTCCTGTGACTGTCATTCAAGCAGGGCCATGCACCGTTACACAAGTTAAAACGAAACAAACCGACGGTTACTTTGCCATTCAAGTTGGTTTTGGCGAAGTTAAACCAAAGGCACTGAACAGACCACTATTGGGTCATTTGGCTAAATCATCTGCCCCAGCATTACGTCACCTAAATGAATATCACACCGATAGTTCTGGTGATTATGCTTTAGGTCAACAGATTAAAGCAGATATTTTTAGTGCGGGTCAAATTGTCGATGTAGTCGGCACAAGCATCGGTCGCGGCTTCGCGGGTAACCAGAAGCGCAACAACTTTGGCCGTGGACCCATGTCACACGGTTCCAAAAACCACAGAGCACCGGGTTCTATTGGTGCTGGTACAACACCAGGTCGTGTCTATCCAGGTAAGCGGATGGCAGGTCGTTTAGGTGGTAAACGTATTACAATCCGCAAATTGACCATAGTGCGAGTTGATGCAGAACGCAACTTATTGCTTATTAAGGGAGCAATTCCTGGTAAACCAGGCGCTCTAGTAAGTATTTTGCCTGCAAAAGTAGTGGGATAGTCAAAAGTCATTAGTCAAACGTCATTAGTCATTAGTCATTGGCTAAAGACAAATGGCATAAAGACAAATGACAAATGACCAATGACAAAGGACAAATAACAAAGATGGTTGAAAGCGTAGTTAAAAATTGGCAAGGAGAACAGGTCGGCGAGACGACCTTCGAGTTGCGCGTTGCCAAGGAAGAAACAGCGTCTCATATTGTGCATCGCGCCTTAGTACGGCAATTGACTAATGCTCGTCAAGGAAATGCCAGTACAAAAACTCGTTCAGAAGTCAGAGGCGGTGGCCGTAAACCTTGGAGACAAAAAGGTACTGGTCGCGCTCGTGCAGGGTCTATTCGTTCACCGCTATGGCGTGGTGGTGGTGTGATCTTTGGGCCAAAGCCCAGAGACTTCAACCTGAAGTTGAACCGCAAAGAGCGGCGTTTAGCACTGCGGACAGCATTTGTCAGCCGCATTGAAGACTTAATAGTAGTAGAAGAATTTAGCACCGAGCTATCTCGCCCTAAAACTAAAGAATTAGTGGCAGCGCTTGCCCGTTGGGGAGTAGTACCAGAAAGCAAGTCACTGTTAATTTTGTCTGAGATTGCGGATACAGATAACATTTATTTGTCAGCCCGCAACATTGAAAATTTAAAACTAATTGCAGCCGACCAGCTAAATGTTTTTGATTTACTGCACGCTGACAAGATTGTAGTTACGGCATCAGCCCTAGAAAAAATTCAGGAGGTCTACAGTGCCTAGCTTTGACCCCCGTGACCTTGCCGACTTAGTACGTCGCCCAATCGTCACAGAGAAAGCGACCATCCTAATGGAACAAAATAAGTACACCTTTGAAGTAATTCCAAAGGCATCTAAGCCAGAAATCAAGGCTGCGATCGAAGACTTATTTCAGGTCAAGGTTGTAAAAGTCAACACCACCCTACCACCGCGTAAAAAGCGGCGCGTTGGTAAATTTATTGGTTATAAGCCCCAATATAAGCGAGCCATTGTTACCGTCGCACCTGGGGATGAAGACAAGATTAGACAAGTCCTATTCCCAGAAGTCTAAAAAAGTTGTGAGTTAGGAGTTATGAGTTACTGAACTCATAACTCAGCACTCAGCACGGGCTAAACGCCCCGCTAACGCTATCAGCACTCAGCACTTAAAAATATGGGTACTCGTTCTTATCGCCCTTATACCCCCAGCACTCGCCAAGTTACAATTTCTGACTTTGCGGAAATTACAAAAACTGAGCCAGAAAAATCCTTAACGACCTCGAAGCATCGCGCCAAAGGTCGGAATAATACTGGACGGATTACTAGTCGTCGCCGGGGTGGCGGACACAAACAACTTTACCGGATCATTGATTTTAAAAGGGATAAACACAATATTCCTGCCAAAGTCGCAGCAATTGAATACGATCCTAACCGCAATGCCCGAATTGCCCTTTTGTATTACCAAGATGGCGAAAAGCGGTACATCCTCCATCCCAACGGGTTAAAAGTTGGAACAATAATTATTTCTGGACCTGAAGCTCCCTTTGAAGATGGTAATGCTTTACCTCTCTCGAAGATTCCCTTGGGTACTGGTGTTCACAACGTAGAACTGACCCCTGGTAAAGGTGGTCAAATCGTGCGTGCTGCTGGTGCTAGCGCTCAAGTTGTGGCAAAAGAAGGTAATTATGTCACTCTCAAGTTGCCTTCAGGAGAAGTCCGCTTGATTCGACGCGAGTGCTACGCCACCATTGGACAAGTAGGCAACACCGATGCCAGAAACCTGAGTGCAGGTAAAGCAGGACGAAATCGCTGGAAAGGTCGCCGTCCTAAAGTTAGAGGTAGCGTCATGAACCCAGTGGATCACCCACATGGTGGTGGTGAGGGTAGGGCACCTATCGGTAGATCAGGACCTGTTACACCTTGGGGTAAACCCACATTGGGCGCGAAGACCCGCAATCGCAAGAAACTTAGCAGCAAATTGATTGTGCGTCGTCGCCGTAAGTCTTCCAAACGCGGTCGCGGTGGTCGTGAGTCTTAGAGAGTTAGGAGTTAAGAGTTATGAGTTAAGAGTTATAAGTTGAGAGTAAAATCTAACTCCTAATTCCTAATTCCTCACTCCTCACTCCTCACTCATAATTCCTAAATCCTAAATCCAAAATTGAACTATGGGTCGTTCTCTAAAAAAAGGTCCTTTCGTTGCGGATCATCTCTTAAAGAAAATTGAAAAGCTCAACGACAATAACAGAAAAGAAGTTATTAAAACTTGGTCAAGAGCTTCGACAATTTTGCCCCTAATGGTAGGTCATACCATAGCTGTTCACAACGGACGCCAACACGTTCCAGTTTTTGTAAATGAACAAATGGTGGGACACAAGTTGGGTGAATTTGCCCCGACACGTACCTACAGGGGTCATGGAAAAAGTGACAAAAAAGCGGGTAGGTAGTCATTAGTTATTAGTCATTAGTCATTAGCTAAAGACAAGTGACAAATGACAAATGACAAATGACAAAATTGGAGAAAATTATGGCTACTAATACTACTGAAGTAAAAGCGATCGCTCGTTTTATCCGCATCTCGGCCTACAAGGTGCGTCGGGTACTCGATCAAATCCGGGGGCGATCATACCGAGAAGCGCTAATCATTCTGGAATTCATGCCCTATCGCGCCACTGAACCCATATTGAAGGTTCTTAGAAGCGCTGCTGCCAATGCTGAACACAACGCTGGGTTAGATCGGACTCAACTAGTGATTACTCAGGCATACGCCGATCAAGGGCCATCCCTGAAGCGGTTCCAACCAAGAGCGCAAGGTCGAGCTTACCAAATTCGCAAGCCGACGTGTCATATTACTGTGGCCGTTGCAGCCGCCCCAGAAAAATAAGCACACTTACACGAATAAATTGCGTAAAGTAAGAAATCTTAGAGGAAGCATTCGTGGGACAGAAGATTCATCCAGTTGGTTTTCGCCTGGGTATTACACATGAACATCAATCCCGTTGGTTTGCTGTTCCTGATCGCTACCCAGAACTTCTACAAGAAGATCACAAACTCCGTCAATACATAGAACAAAAGCTGGGTAGACTTGCTCAAAACAACGCCGGAATTTCTGAGGTACGGATTGAGCGCAAAGCCGATCAAATCGACTTAGAAGTACGCACAGCAAGACCAGGTGTAGTGGTGGGCCGTGGTGGACAAGGTATCGAATCCTTGCGTACCGGACTCCAAGGGTTGTTGGGTAGTAATCGCCAAATTCGCATTAACGTAGTTGAAGTCCAACGAGTTGATGCTGATGCCTACCTAATTGCCGAATACATTGCTCAACAATTGGAACGTCGGGTTTCCTTTCGGCGGGTAGTGCGGCAATCGATTCAACGTGCCCAACGCGCTGGTGTCCAAGGTATTAAAATCCAAGTTAGCGGTCGCCTCAACGGTGCAGAAATTGCCCGGACAGAGTGGACTCGTGAAGGTAGAGTACCTTTACATACCTTACGGGCTGATATTGACTACTCTTATTGCACAGCAAAAACTGTTTACGGCATTTTGGGTATCAAAGTATGGGTGTTTAAGGGAGAGATTATTCCTGGACAGGAAGAAACTCCACTACCACCTGCAACCCGTGATCCTCGTGATCGTGGCGATCGCGATCGTGAACCCCGTCGTCGTCAACAACAACGTCGTCGCCAGCAATTTGAAGACCGCTCCAATGAAGGATAAATCGTCATTAGTCATTAGTCATTAGTCATTAGGGAATGGCAGATGACAAATGACAAATGGCAAATGACAAATGACAAGTGACAAACCATGTTAAGCCCTAGAAGAACTAAATTCCGCAAACAACAGCGCGGACGGATGGAGGGACTAGCCACCCGTGGTAGCACCCTCAACTTCGGTGATTTTGCACTCCAAGCGCAAGAACCAGCTTGGATTACCTCCCGGCAAATCGAGGCTTCTCGTCGGGCAATGACCCGTTATATTCGTCGGGGTGGACAAATCTGGATTCGGATTTTCCCTGATAAACCTGTAACCATGCGTCCTGCTGAAACCCGGATGGGTTCCGGTAAAGGTAATCCAGAGTTTTGGGTAGCTGTAGTCAAGCCAGGACGAATTCTGTTTGAAATCGGTGGGGTTTCTGAAGAAATCGCCCGTGAAGCTATGCGTTTGGCTTCATTTAAACTGCCTATAAAAACCAAGTTTATTGTGCGCTCTCAACCACAGGAGCAGGAGTAGCTTATGCCTCTTCCAAAGATTTCAGAAGCTAGAGAATTAAGTGACGAGAAGCTCTCTGATGAAATTGTCGCTATCAAAAGACAACTATTTCAGTTGCGCTTGCAAAAAGCTACAAGACAATTAGAAAAGCCCCACCAGTTCAGACAAACTCGACACCGCCTAGCCCAATTGCTGACGCTAGAGACAGAACGCAAACGGGCAGCAAGTCAATCGGCTAAAGAAGAAAAGTAGAAGATTATGGCAGTTAAAGAACGAGTTGGCTTGGTAGTGAGCGATAAAATGCAAAAAACTGTGGTAGTCGCCATAGAAAACCGCGCTCCTCACCCCAAGTACGGCAAGATTGTGGTTAACACCCAACGATATAAAGTTCACGACGAAGAAAATAAGTGTAAAGTAGGCGATCGCGTTCGCATTCAGGAAACTAGACCCCTGAGTAAAACCAAGCGCTGGAAAATCACAGAAGTCCTGAACGTCAAACCTACTTAAACCTCATCGTTGTTAGAAACTAACAACATTACAAGGGAGAATAATTGTGATTCAACCCCAGACTTACCTAAATGTCGCAGATAATAGCGGCGCCCGCAAACTAATGTGCATCCGCATCTTAGGCGGAGGCAATCGTCGTTATGGTTTTATCGGCGATAAAATTATCGCTGTTGTCAAAGATGCTACACCCAACATGGCTGTAAAAAAGTCTGATGTCGTGGAAGCAGTAATTGTCCGCACTCGTAAAGCTGTATCTCGTGACAGTGGCATGAGTATTCGCTTTGATGATAACGCTGCTGTGATTATCAACAAAGACGGTAATCCTAGAGGCACACGGGTTTTTGGCCCAGTTGCACGGGAACTGCGCGATAAAAACTTTACCAAAATCGTTTCTCTGGCTCCGGAGGTGCTTTAATGGCAACCAAACAGGGTACGCCCAAAGTATTCCACAAAATGCACGTCAAAACTGGCGACACGGTACAAGTGATTGCTGGCAAAGACAAAGGAAAAGTTGGTGAAATTATTCAGGCACTTCCCCAACTGAGTAAAGTTGTGGTCAAAGGTGTCAACATTAAAACTAAGCACGTCAAACCCCAGCAAGAAGGGGAGTCAGGGCGGATTGTAACCCAGGAATTCCCGATTCATAGCTCCAACGTGATGCTTTATTCCACCAAGCAAAACGTTGCCAGTCGTGTTTGTTATACCTTTACCTCCGAAGGCAAAAAAGTCAGAAAGCTTAAGAAAACTGGCGAGATACTGGATAAATAGTTAGAAGTTAGAAATTAAGAGTTAAGAATTTAACTCATGACTCATAACTCATAACTCGTAACTTTGTTCCCTGACCAAGCCCAGGGATATCAGGACAAAAAACTATGGCGACAACAAGACTCAAAAGCTTATATCAAGAGACAATCGTCCCCAAACTGATCAATCAGTTTCAATATACCAACGTTCATCAAGTACCGAAGTTGGTAAAGGTTACTATTAACCGGGGTTTGGGTGAAGCAGCTCAAAATGCGAAGTCGCTGGAAGCATCCATTAACGAAATTGCCTTAGTCACTGGTCAAAAACCAGTGGTGACGCGGGCAAAAAAGGCGATCGCTGGCTTTAAAATTCGTCAAGGAATGCCTGTGGGGATCATGGTTACCCTCAGAGCAGAACGGATGTATGCCTTTTTTGACCGGCTCGTTAGCCTATCACTACCCAGAATTCGAGATTTTCGTGGCGTTAGCCCTAAAAGCTTTGACGGACGAGGTAACTATACTCTGGGCGTGAGAGAACAGCTAATTTTTCCAGAAGTCGAATACGACAGCATCGATCAAGTGCGTGGGATGGATATTTCCATCATCACTACAGCAAAAAACGACGAAGAGGGACGCGCCTTACTTAAAGAATTAGGAATGCCCTTTCGCGATCAATAAGTTCATCTATAGAGGGAACGATGGCGGCTAACGACACAATTGCAGATATGCTGACGCGCATCCGCAATGCCAACCTGGCGCGGCATCAAACTACACAAGTGCCAGCTACAAAAATGACCCGGAGTATTGCCAAAGTGCTACGGGAGGAAGGCTTTATTGCTGAAATCGAAGAAGCAGAAGAAGGGGTAAAGCACAATCTGGTGATTTCCCTGAAATATAAAGGGAAGAATCGTCAGCCTCTGATCACCGCCTTAAAGCGAGTGAGTAAGCCAGGCTTACGTGTTTACTCCAATAGAAAAGAATTACCAAGGGTACTAGGCGGCATTGGCATTGCCATTATTTCTACATCCAGTGGAATTATGACTGACCGCGAAGCGCGGCGTCAGAACTTGGGTGGTGAAGTGCTTTGTTACGTTTGGTAGTCATTGGTCATTAGTCATTTGTCATTAGTCATTAGTGAAAGACAAAGGACAAGAGGCAAAGGACAAATAACAAAGGACAAAAAGTCATGTCTCGTATTGGTAAACGTCCAATTACTATTCCCGCCAAAGTTCAAGTGGCGATCGATGGTACAAATATTGTGGTGAAAGGCCCGAAAGGAGAACTTTCTCGCACTCTAGCAGCTAATATTTCACTCTCTCAAGAGGGAGAAATATTACAGGTAAATCGTCGAGATGAAACTCGTACCTCAAAGCAACTTCACGGCTTGAGCCGTACTTTAGTTGCCAACATGGTCGAGGGAGTTTCCCAAGGTTTTCAGCGCCGTTTAGAAATTCAAGGTGTTGGTTACCGGGCACAACTTCAAGGGCGTAACCTAGTTTTAAACATGGGTTACAGCCATCAGGTGCAAATTGAACCACCGGAAGGAATTCAGTTTGCTGTAGAAGGTACCACTAATGTCATTGTCAGCGGCTATGACAAAGAAATCGTAGGTAACACAGCCGCCAAAATTCGTGCCGTTCGTCCACCAGAACCTTATAAAGGTAAAGGTATTCGCTATGCCGGTGAAGTGGTCAGACGGAAGGCTGGTAAGACTGGTAAGGGTGGTAAGAAGTAGAAATGAAACTTACTCGTAGAGAATCAAAAAACCGTCGTCATCGACGCGTTCGTGGCAAAGTTATCGGCTCCCCAGAACGTCCGCGTTTAGCGGTATTTCGTTCTAATGAGCATATTTACGCCCAGTTAATTGATGATACTCAGCATCAAACCATCGTGTCTGCATCGACTGTAGAACCAGATTTGAAATCTAGTTTAGCGTCATGTGCAAACCGCGATGCATCGGCGCAAGTTGGTAAGTTAATCGCAGTGCGATCGCTAGAAAAAGGCATCACCAAAGTAGTCTTTGATCGCGGTGGTAACTTATATCATGGTCGTGTCAAAGCATTAGCTGATGCAGCACGCGAAGCTGGTTTAGATTTCTAAAGTCATTGGTCATTAGTCATTGGTCATTAGTCATTGGACAAATGACAAAAGACAAATGACAACTGACAAATGACAAAAGACAAATGACGTTCACCAGAGCACTAAATTATGGCAACAGAGCGTAAAAGTAGAACAAAGCGTGCCAAAAAAGAAGAAACCACTTGGCAAGAGCGGGTTATTCAAATCCGCCGCGTAAGTAAAGTGGTCAAAGGTGGTAAAAAACTCAGCTTCCGAGCGATCGTTGTCGTTGGTAACGAACGTGGTCAGGTTGGAGTTGGAGTAGGTAAAGCCTCAGATGTAATTGGCGCCGTTAAAAAAGGCGTAGCCGATGGCAAAAAACACCTCATTGATATCCCAATCACCAAATCCAACTCCATCCCCCATCCTATTGATGGTGTCGGTGGCGGTGCAAAAGTGATTATGCGTCCAGCCGCACCTGGTACTGGGGTAATTGCTGGTGGTGCTGTGAGAACTGTTTTGGAATTGGCAGGAGTTCGTAACGTTCTAGCCAAGCAACTTGGCTCCAACAATCCGCTCAATAATGCTAGAGCCGCAGTTAATGCCTTATCTACACTGCGTACCCTTGCTGAAGTCGCCGAAGATCGCGGTATTCCTATTCAAAATCTCTACATCTAATTTAGTCATTAGTCATTGGTCATGAGTCATTAGTGAATAACAAAGGACAAATGACAAATGACAAACGACGAATGACAAACGACAAATGAGAACTTGATAACTTATGAGACTCCATGATGTTAAGCCGCAAAAAGGCTCAAAGAAACGCAAGAAGCGTGTAGCTAGAGGTATTTCTGCCGGACAAGGCGCTAGTGCTGGTTTAGGTATGCGGGGTCAAAAATCCCGTTCTGGTAGTGGTACCAGACCAGGTTTTGAAGGTGGTCAACAGCCATTGTACCGCCGCTTACCTAAGCTGAAGGGCTTTCCGATTGTTAATCAGAAGATTTACACTACGATTAATGTAGAGAAGCTAGCCTCTCTTCCCGCGAATACGGAAGTAACTTTGACCTCATTAAAAGCCGCAGGTATCCTGACTGCTGTCAAGGGGCCATTGAAAGTTTTAGGTAACGGGGAATTGAGCATTCCGCTCAAGGTACAAGCGGCAGCTTTCACAGGTTCAGCTCGTAGCAAAATTGAGGCAGCTGGGGGGAGTTGTGAAGTCTTATGAGTGAGCCGGAACAGCGCACTTAAATGTAAGCCAACTCGCTGCCAGTGCTTGGTTCACTAAAAAGGTAGCACTCTATGATCAGTCGAGATAAAGCCCCAACGGCTCAAGAAACTTTTATGCAGATGGCACAAGCAGCCGGGCTGAGAGGTAGGCTGCTTGTCACCGTCGGTATTTTAATTTTGGTTCGCCTGGGTATTTTCTTACCCGTACCAGGGATTGATAGACCGAGATTTGCCGAAGCCATATCGGGGAGTAATTCCATATTCGGCTTATTGGATATATTTTCCGGGCGAGGACTTTCGACTTTGGGAGTCTTTGCTTTAGGGATTTTGCCCTTCATTAATGCGTCTATTATCATCCAATTGCTCACTGCTGCAATTCCATCTTTAGAAAATTTACAGAAAAATGAAGGCGAAGCAGGTCGACGAAAAATATCGCAAATTACCCGCTATGTAACTGTAGGTTGGGCAATTCTTCAAAGTGTAGCTTTCTCGTCATTATTCCTCCAGCAATTTGCCTTAAACCCAGGCCCAATCTTCGTAGCTGAAACTGCGATCGCTCTGACTGCTGGTTCTATGTTTGTAATGTGGGCATCAGAACTGATTACAGAACGGGGCATTGGTAACGGCGCATCATTATTGATTTTTGTCAACATTGTTGCTTCATTACCAAAAGCTTTGGGTGATACCATCGAGTTGGTGCAAGTTGGCGGTCGGGAAACAGTAGGTCGCGTGATCGTGCTGATCTTAGTTTTCCTAGCGACAATTGTTGGTATTGTGATTGTGCAGGAAGGAATGCGCCGCATCCCAATTATTTCAGCTCGTCGCCAAGTAGGTCGGCGGGTTTTGGCAGAGCAGCGTAGCTATCTGCCCCTGCGGCTAAATCAAGGCGGCGTGATGCCAATTATTTTTGCTGCTGCCATTCTCAGTTTGCCACTGCTAATCGCCAATTTTACTAAAAATGCCGATTTGGCGAATATAGTTAACACTTATTTGAGTCCAAGCGGTTCTAGCTCCTGGGTCTATGCCTTGGTTTACATGGTTTCCATCGTTTTCTTCAGCTATTTCTATTCTTCGTTGATTCTCAACCCAGTAGACGTGGCGCAGAATTTGAAGAAAATGGGTTCTAGTATTCCTGGAATTCGTCCCGGCAAGGCAACTAGCGAGTATATCGAACGCGTTTCTAACCGACTCACTTTTTTGGGTGCGATATTTTTGGGCTTGGTTGCTATTATCCCTACCGCCGTGGAAAGCGCTTTGAATGTGAAAACTTTCCAGGGAATAGGTGCAACCTCTTTGTTAATTTTAGTTGGTGTGGCAATCGAGACAGCCAAACAAGTCCAAACATATGTCATCTCTCAGCGCTATGAAGGAATGGTGAAATAATAGTGACGCGATTAATCTTCTTGGGGCCGCCTGGAGCTGGTAAAGGAACACAAGCTCAAACTTTGGCTGAACACTTGAATATTCCCCATATTTCTACTGGTGAAATATTAAGACAAGCCATGAAAGAGCAAACTCATCTGGGAATCAAGGCTCAAAGCTATGTTGATATCGGCGAGTTAGTACCCGACCAGCTAGTACAGGACTTGGTACAGGAGCGCCTTAGTCAACCAGATGCCAAAAATGGTTGGATTCTTGATGGTTTTCCTCGCAAAGTAACCCAAGCAGCTTTCCTGGAGAAGTTACTGGAACAAATACATCAGAGCGGCGAAAGGGTAGTCAATCTAGATGCACCAGATGAAATTGTAATCGCACGTTTGCTAGCTAGAGGACGAAAAGATGATACCGAAGAGGTAATTCGTCGTCGTTTAGAAGTGTACCGCGCTGAAACTGCACCTTTAATTGATTATTATGGCGATCGCGAAAAACTCCTAACAGTCAATGGCAATCAGTCCCAAGAAGATGTCACTGGTGAATTACAAAAGGTAATCGCTTCGTGAAAAGAAGGGTAGTGGGGAGTAGAGAATTCCTTACTCCCCACTACCCCATACCAAGAAAAAGATCAATTTTAGCTAAGATATATTAATAAACTGTTGATATATTTCTTAAAGTGTGTTTTCTTGCAGATGAAGTGCTGCAACTGAACACGAAATTGTTGAGTTGAGGAAAAAACAAATTGTCTAAGCAAGATTTGATTGAAATGGAAGGCACGGTTACAGAGTCCTTGCCCAATGCGATGTTTCGCGTTGACTTGGACAATGGCTTCAACGTGCTAGCTCACATTTCCGGCAAGATTCGCCGCAATTATATCAAGATTTTGCCCGGCGATCGCGTCAAGGTAGAGTTAACTCCTTACGACTTGACCAAAGGCAGAATTACCTATCGACTACGAAAGAAGTAAGTATATGTAGAGAATTTTACCATAAAACCATTTTTAGGACTGTTTATTACTCAATTAGCTGGTTTAATTTCCCTAGAAATGCTATAATTTAATATTTGGAGTCAAAAAATAAAAGGCATGAAAGTTAGAGCCTCAGTCAAGAAAATCTGTGAAAAGTGTAACGTGATCAAACGTCGTGGTCGCGTCATGGTGATCTGCGTAAACCCCAAGCATAAGCAACGTCAAGGATAGCACTCTTACCAACAGAGTGAGTTGTAACACGCATATCATTAATTAAAACGAAAAAACGCGATTAATCACGTTTTTCTAACCAACAGCAATTGCGAAAACAATAGGGAGAGTTCATTGTGGCACGGATTGCCGGAGTAGACCTTCCACGCGATAAGCGCGTCGAGATTGGTCTAACTTACATTTACGGAATTGGGTTATCACGCGCTCAAGAAATTATAGCGGCTACTGGTGTGAACCCAGACACCCGCGTTAAGGACTTAAGTGATGCCGATGTGACAGCACTACGAGGCGAAATAGAAAGCAACTATCAAGTTGAAGGCGACTTGCGGCGCTTGGAGTCTTTGAACATCAAGCGCTTAGTTGATATTGGTACCTACAGAGGGCGTCGCCATCGTATGGGCTTACCAGTTAGAGGACAAAGAACTCGTACCAATGCCAGAACCCGTCGAGGCAGAAGGCAGACAGTGGCTGGGAAGAAGAAGGCTCCAGGGAAATAATTTTGCAACACTTGCTAATCAGAGCAAGTTTTACCTTAAATCAACTAAACAAGTATGGCGAGACAACCAACTAAAAAATCCGGGAGCAAGAAGCAGAAACGGAATGTACCCAGTGGAATGGCCTACATCCAGTCTACTTTCAACAATAGCATTGTCACCATTACCGATCAAAATGGAGATGTCATCTCCTGGGCTAGTGCTGGTTCTAGCGGTTTTAAGGGAGCAAAAAAGGGAACTCCCTTTGCAGCGCAAACCGCTGCTGAAAGTGCAGCCCGTAGAGCCATTGATCAAGGAATGCGCCAAATTGAGGTAATGGTAAGTGGACCAGGAGCAGGTAGAGAAACCGCTATCCGGGCACTTCAAGGAGCAGGACTGGAAATTACACTCATTCGGGATATTACCCCCATTCCTCACAATGGTTGCCGTCCACCCAAGCGCCGTCGAGTTTAAATACCAAGACTTGGGCATTGAGGGCGAGAAGTTACAACCAAAGTAAGTAAAATTACTTCCAATGATCGCTTGGGCGTCTAACGTGCAAATTGTCATTGGGTGAAAAGTTGGGCGACCAGAAGCATGTCAGATTTTCCCATAGGGAAAGATGTTAAGCTTCGGGCTACCCAAAATATTATTAGCGCCTGCAAGCTCAATAGGGGCATCAAACTATACCGTAATTTTATACTAGTAGTTTGATTAACCTAGACCTACAGGACATAAAGTCAATTCGGGAGGCAATTGATTTGTCTGCTAGCAGCACCTTAGAAAAAGGGAGGCTCATCCGTGGCGCAGTTTCAGATTGAATGTGTAGAGTCGAATACTGAAGAAAGTCGGAACCATTACAGTAAATTTGTTCTGGAACCTCTAGAACGCGGTCAAGGAACAACGGTTGGCAACGCACTGCGGCGGGTTTTACTGTCCAACCTAGAAGGTACAGCAGTTACAGCAGTGCGAATTGCAGGCGTTTCACACGAGTTTGCTACAGTTCCGGGCGTGCGGGAAGATGTGCTGGAAATCCTCATGAAAATGAAGGAAGTTATCCTAAAAAACTATTCCTCGCAGCCCCAAATTGGTAGATTACTCGTTAACGGCCCAACAACAATCACTGCGGCGCATTTTGATTTACCCAGTGAAGTAGAAGTTATCGATCCGACCCAGTATGTAGCCACCATCGCTGAGGGTGGAAAGCTGGAAATGGAATTTAGGATCGAGAAAGGCAAAGGGTATCGCACTGTAGAGCGAGGACGTGAGGAAGCCACATCGTTGGACTTTCTGCAAATCGACTCAATATTTATGCCAGTGCGAAAAGTTAACTATAGTGTTGAAGAATCTCGTGGGGAAGGCTTGATTCCAAAAGACCGACTGCTGTTGGAAGTTTGGACAAATGGCAGTATTTCCCCCCAAGAAGCACTATCTTCAGCCGCTGGGATCTTGGTAGATTTATTCAACCCATTGAAAGACATCTCCCTAGAACCAACAGACACAGGTTCGGAGATTCCAGACGACCCAACTGCCCAGATACCCATCGAAGAGTTGCAACTTTCTGTGCGGGCATATAACTGTCTCAAACGGGCACAAGTTAACTCTGTGGCAGATTTGTTGGATTATACCCAAGAAGACCTCTTAGAAATTAAGAACTTTGGGCAGAAGTCAGCAGAAGAAGTCGTGGAAGCTTTGCAGCGACGCTTGGGCATCACTCTGCCAATGGAAAGAGGCTCTAAACACCCTTAAGAAAAACCTTCATAATTCATAGTGCATAATTATGCGTCACCGTTGTCGCGTCAAAAAACTCAGTAAACCAGCCGATCAACGCCGTGCTTTGTTGCGATCGCTCGCCACCGAGCTGATCCGTCATGGTAAGATCACCACCACTTTAATTAGAGCGAAAGTTCTAAGAAGTGAAGTGGAAAAAATGATTACCCTAGCCAAAAATGGCTCCTTGTCAGCACGTCGGGAAGCTCTTGGCTATATCTTCGACAAACAACTCGTTCACGCTCTATTTGAGCAAGCTCCAACTCGATATGGCGATCGCCAGGGCGGTTATACCCGCATCCTGCGTACCGTACCGCGTCGGGGCGATAATGCAAAAATGGCAATAATTGAATTGGTTTAAGTCATTAGTCATTGGTGAGCCAGTGCGGTCTTGGGGGTTTCCCCCATGAGTAACTGGCGAACCCGAAGGGTCATTAGTCATTGGTCATTAGTGAACAACAAAGGACAACTGACAAAAGACAATTGACAAAAGACAAAGGACAAATTCTGTATGTTAGAAAGCCACCAGCCTACACAAACTCATCGAGTAGCCTTGGTAATCCAATACCTGGGCACTCATTTTCATGGCTGGCAACGGCAAAAAAAACAACGGACAGTCCAAGAAGAGATAGAAAGAGCGATCGCTACTATTCTTGGGCATCATGTGACACTACACGGTGCTGGGCGAACCGATTCTGGAGTTCACGCTGCTGCTCAAGTAGCCCATTTTGAAGCAACAGGTTTAATCCCGCCTCGCAAGTGGGCAACAATCCTCAACAGCTACCTGCCGCCAGATATATTAATCAGGGCTTCAGCTAGTGTCGATAACCGTTGGCACGCTCGCTTTAGTGCAGCCTATCGACGGTATCGCTACACAATATATACTGAAGATCGGCTTAACTTGTTTGTAAGACCCTTCAGTTGGCATTATTATTATGCACCCCTGGATGAATCTTTAATCCAAGCTGCCTTGAAACCTCTCTTGGGAAAGCATCACTTAGCTGCTTTTCACCGTGCAGGCTCAAAGCGATCACATTCCTGGGTAGAGGTACAAGCAGCAGAGTGTCGTCGCAGTGGGCCATTTATCCATATTGAAATACAGGCAGATGGATTTTTGTATGGCATGGTACGGCTGTTGGTAGGGATGCTGGTACAAGTAGGTTCTGAACAACGGACACTTTCTAGCTTCACCGAACTCTGGAAAGAACAACGTCGAGAAGAGGTGAAACACGCCGCACCGCCTCAAGGCTTGTGCTTGTTGCGAGTCGGCTATCCAGATTTTCCCTTTCCAAAAGAGATTTGGTACGACACCTTGCCAAAGTTCGTCACTAGTCAAGAGTCATTAGTCATTGGTTCTTAGTAACAACTAATGACAACTGACAAATGACTAATGACAAATTAAAAATGACAAAGGACACATGACAAATGACAACGAGTAAAACATACCTTCCTTCTCAAGTATCCCTTGAGCGTGAGTGGTACATAGTAGATGCCACCGATAAACGCCTCGGTCGCCTCGCCAGCGAAATCGCTCAAGTATTGAGAGGCAAAAAGAAACCCGAATATACACCCCACCTAGATACAGGTGACTTCGTAATCGTCATCAATGCCGAGAAAGTCGCAGTCACTGGCAAAAAGCGCACTCAAAAGCTTTACCGTCGCCATTCTGGTCGTCCCGGTGGAATGAAAACCGAAACTTTTGCTAAACTGCAACAGCGCATACCAGAGCGGATTTTAGAACAAGCTGTTAAAGGTATGCTACCTAAAAATAGCCTGGGTAAGCAGTTGTTCACCAAGCTGAAAGTCTATGCTGGCCCTACACATCCTCACGATGCTCAAAAACCTAAAGAACTAAAAGTTAGTACAATTCCTGGAGAAGAAAATTAATGGTAGTAGCAGATGCCAATAGCGGTCGCGCCGTATACTGGGGCACTGGCCGTCGTAAGAACGCAGTAGCACGGGTACGCTTGGTTCCAGGCACTGGTCAACTGACTGTGAACGGTAAAGATGGAAACTTGTATTTCCAATTTAACCCCAACTATTTGGGAGTTATCAAAGCACCCCTGGAAACTCTGGGATTAGAAAACGAATATGACATTTTGGTCAAAGCAGAAGGCGGCGGCTTGACTGGACAAGCTGATTCTGTTCGCTTGGGAGTTGCTCGTGCTTTGTGCCAACTCGACCCAGACAATCGCCCACCTTTGAAAACCGAAGGTTACTTGACTCGCGATCCGAGAGCAAAAGAGCGGAAGAAATATGGTTTACATAAAGCTCGGAAAGCACCTCAGTACTCTAAGCGTTAGGAATTGGGCATTGGGCATTGGGAATTGGGCATGGGGCATTGATGAATAACCAATAATTATTCTTCTCCTGTTCCCTGATCTCCCTACTCCCCACTCCCTAGCTTCAATTGAAACCTGAAAGTTATAATTGATATAGATTCATCACAAAAAGAACAATGGCTAAAGCTGATATTCACCCCAAGTGGTATCCAGATGCTAAAGTTTACTGCAACGGTCAAGTTGTTATGACCATTGGCTCTACAAAGCCAGAATTGCATGTAGATGTTTGGTCTGGAAATCACCCATTTTACACCGGTACTCAGAAGATTATTGACACTGAGGGTCGAGTAGAGCGCTTCCTCCGCAAGTACGGCATGAGCAGCACTCAAACATCTGGCGACGATCAAAACAAAAAGTAGCGGGTTGGCTCTGCTGTTAACGACGGCCCTGCATCAGCTGGGTCGATTTTCATTTATATGCTCGAGCCAATTTGTTATTTTTTAAGGAGCGATCGCACTCATCATGGCTGAATCATACTTACTGGACAAACTAAAATCCGTTGAACAAACTTTTAATGAATTAACACGTCGTCTTGGCGACCCCGATACCGCTAGCAATCCTGATGAGTATCAAGAAATTGCTAAGTCTCGTTCTTCTTTGGAAGAGGTAGTTAATACTTATGAAATTTGGAAAACAGCCCAAGAAGACTTGACCGGAGCGCGTCAGGTTTATAAAGAATCTGCAAGTGACCCAGAGTTGCAAGAAATGGCATCACTGGAAGTAAAAGAACTTGAAGAAAAAATAGAACATTTAGAGTCTCGCTTGAAAGTCTTACTGCTACCACGCGATCCCAATGATGAAAAGAATATCATGTTGGAAATTCGCGCTGGTACTGGTGGCGATGAAGCAAGTATTTGGGCTGGCGATTTGATGCAGATGTACACCCGCTATGCCCAGACTCAAGGTTGGAAAGTTTCTCTAGTGAGCGAATCTCGCGGAGAAATGGGTGGCTGGAAAGAGGTCATTCTAGAAATTAAAGGTAATGACGTTTATAGCCAGCTAAAGTTTGAAGCTGGAGTGCATCGTGTGCAGCGCGTGCCGGCAACTGAATCTGGGGGACGGGTTCATACTTCCACAGCTACCGTGGCGATTATGCCAGAGGTCGATGATGTGGAAATTCATATTGACCCGAAAGATATTGAAATGACTACAGCCCGTTCTGGTGGTGCTGGTGGACAAAACGTCAACAAGGTGGAAACAGCCGTTGACTTGATGCATAAACCAACGGGAATACGCATTTTCTGTACAGAAGAACGCAGCCAGTTGCAAAACAAAGAAAGGGCAATGCAAATTCTGCGGGCGAAGTTGTATGACATCAAGTTAAGCGAACAACAAGCAGCTGTAACTTCCATGCGGCGATCGCAGGTTGGTACTGGATCGCGATCGGAAAAAATTCGCACCTATAATTATAAAGATAACCGCGCTACCGATCATCGGTTAGGTCAGAATTATTCCCTTACCCCTGTTTTGGATGGTGATTTAGAAACACTTATCCAATCTTGTATATCTCTAGACCAGCAAGAACGTCTCGCGGAGTTAGCGACTTCTGCCGCTAACTAATTTTTGCTGTTAAATATTATGTAAAACCATTTCTTTGACTGTTGCTTTTAACACAGATAGGTGGTTTTCTAATATCGCGTGGAGTGTATCTTCTATTTCACTGGGATAATGGTAATAGGCAAATTCGTACTTCATAACGTAATTTAGCTTCGCCCATTCCTTCAGGGTTTGACAGGTATAAATTAGGTTTTGGGCTTCTTCTTGCCAACGCGCAAAAATCCGGTAGCTAAAAAAGCTGCTGCATATATTGCCTTTTGCATCCCAGTAGGAAATACACACTTGATGCTTCAGAAGGTGGATTTTTTTGATTTGCTTAACATCGTAGCCTTTAACTTTTAAAGCTTCTTTGGTTTCTGCGTCAGAAATGTTCCACTGTTCTGGTTTAATTTTATTAGTGGCTATAAGGTTTTTACCTTTGCGGCGATATTGGTTAATTTTGCGTGGCTTGCGAAACATGATGCACCTTCGATATTATTTCTTCGCAGCAAAGTCTAGCTACTAGAACAAGCGCCGTAGCAAACTAAGTTTTTTGAGTTGGTTAAAGATAGATGGGTTATTCTACTAGCTTGATGCCTGTAGTTGCAGATTTACAACCAGAGATATAGTTTAGTACTAAAACACAAGGCTGTCAATATAAAAGTAAACTTGTAATATTGAAAGTAGACTTGTAAATACAGTTGGCTAGCTATATAAGCAGTGAAGATCGAAAGCAAACAAAAACTGATTGAAATCATTAAACTAGCTCGCGGTTCAATGAGTCAGCGAGCATTTGGTAAGCTTTTGGGGGTATCTGCTACTGCTGTTCAGATGTGGGAAAAAGGTGTGAAGGTGCCAGATACAGAAAATTTGGCTCAAATCGCATCGAAAGCAGGCTACACAATGGAAGAGTTAATCAGCTGCATAGATGGCAAGCCAATTCCAGAAACCTCAGATTTGAGTCTGATTCTTAGACAAATCCAGCACATGCCTTTGGCCCAAGTGGCTCAAATCGTCCAAGCTGCGGCAGATAGATTGGCGGCTGTGGCTGAAGCATCTGGGGATGAAGCAAAAGCAAGTTGAATATTTGTTCAGGATTGAATTTAAATCATCAAACTAGCTCGTGATCTTTTGCTGTCAAGATTCAACTCTATGGACAAACCTTTTTTGTATGACCAAGACTTTTATGGCTGGACACAGCAGCAGGCTAAAGCGTTAGAGCAGAGGCTAGTTATGGAACTAGACTGGCAACACCTGCAAGAGGAAATTCAAGCTTTGGGCAGACAGGAGTATCGGGAACTCGTGAGTCGTCTGAGTGTATTACTCGGTCATCTCTTGAAGTGGGAGTATCAACCCGAACAACGCTCTCGCAGTTGGTTTTTAGCAATTCGAGAACAGCGTCGCGCCATCCACAGACATTTGCGACAGAACCCCAGCTTAAAGTCTCGAATCGAAGAAGCCTTGTTAGATGGCTTTGAAGCGGGAGTCGATTTGGCGCTACGAGAAACTAACTTACCATTACGAACTTTTCCAGAGCATTGCCCGTATTTATTTGATGATGTGATCGCAGACAATTTTCTGTGCGATACTCGTCAAGACTGGGAAGGATAATTAGTACCATTTTTCTTGATTAATTCATAACCCACATTCCGCACCTTAACTGTCACAAGCGGTTATTACGGAAGTTAATTCATAGAAAAGGAGTAAAAAATTACATTTATCTTAAAAAAACAGATTTGGGATAAGAAAATTTATTAAATATATTTTCAATAAGCAGCAATAAATATAAGAGTGGTTTGGTGGAAAATTTTAATAAGACGATTTTATTATTACAAGCTCAACACATCCTTGTAACTTATGCTTGTCTGAAAATAAAGTTAAAAACGCCATGACTTGTTCAGAACATTAATCTTATTAATGAGCTAAATGGTCTAATTAAAATATTAATAATATTGCTCAATCAACTTATATATCTATAGTAATTACGGCAAGCTTCTGGGAGGAATAGAAGAATGTACTTCATCTCAGATGTCAAATTACAAAACTCTGTTTTTTGTTGAAAAGTAACAAGATTAACTGATTGAAAACATTGAAATATCCACCGCATGGTTGGATTATTTATGGCTTTTACTAATTGATTTTTTACAGTATAGTTTAAGGATTTTAAAGCCGCTCTAATTTCTCTTTGGGCTAAAGTGTAAACTAGCAAACACAACCCCATTATCACTGCTAATGCTTCTATTCTTTCTGGGCTTTTCAGAAAAATACTATCTGCTAAAAATAACTGGAGTTTAGACTAAAAGCGATAGGAGAGAACGCAAATCAAAAGAAATTAGAGGTTAAAAATATTATCTTGTCAGCCTTAAAGCATCCTGACCTTTAACAATTATTGTGTAGTATACCTATTCAGAAAACAATACAATAATGATAATCATAAAAAGGG
>NZ_WBKL01000002.1:0-27417 GCF_015714705.1 Nostoc sp. NZL
CAAATCCCCGGCATCTTCTTTTATCTTCAGCGCCTTGTTGTAGTAATCAACAGCCACATCAAACTGCCGTTGCTCTTGGGCTACCATGCCCAGGTGGTGATATTCATCAGCAGCACTGTACAAATCCCCGGCATCTTCATATATCTTCAGCGCCTTGTTGTAGTAATCAACAGCCACATCAAACTGCCGTTGTTTTTGGGCTACCATGCCCAGTTGGTGATAGTCACTAGCAGCACTGTACAAATCCCCGGCATCTTCTTTTATCTTCAGCGCCTTGTTGTAGTAATCAACAGCCACATCAAACTGCCGTTGTTCTTCGGCTACGATGCCTAAATTATGATTAGCAGTGGCAATTGTGCCATTCACTGAAGGGTCATTTACAGCTATCAGTTCATCCAGAATTTCTTGATATATTTTCCTTGCCCCTTCCAAGTCAGCACTTTTAACCGCTTCATTGGCATCCGCAACCCGTAGATATATCCAGAAATCTAGAGCATCTTCACCCTTTGCTTTGGCATCTGTCAAATGAATACCAATATGCCTCAGCGTCCGTTGTCGCAGTGACTTAAATTCGGGTTTGCGCCCTAAACGCTTATACACTTCTCCCAAGGCTTGCAGAATTGATTGTGCATAAGCCCATTCCTGCTGATGTTTAGCAAGGCGCAGATTTTGCAACAAATTTGGTTCTTCCACCCGCAGCACAAAAGTTGCCAGTTCTGCGTTGCTGATGAGTTTCTCACGGTAGTTTTCAGCCAACGTTGCGTAAAAAATCAGCAACTTTTTTTCGAGTTCGTTAATCACCTCCTGGGAAGTAATTGTGTTTAACTGCTGGCGCAAATACCAAGGTAGTGCTGGGTGAATTTTGTAGATACTCTCACCCAACAAATATTCCACAATACCCGCGGCGGCGGCTTCATTAAGAATCTGCAACCAATCAGCTTTTTGCAAGTTCTCCCCAAACACCGCCCCATAAGCTTGTCCAGAGCTATCATCAGGATTTTCTGAAAACAGATGCAGCCAATTTGCATCAACCCGTTCCAAAAACAGCGCCAAAAATGGTAAATGCTGACGTGTTCGTTCTGACAACTTCGCAAAGGAATAATCCAACGACACAGTAAGAGATTTTTCTCTCCCTTCTTCCTCTTGTCCCCTAAAAGTATCCAACCCCCGCCGCAACGCCTCAATTAACTGCACGGGTGTCTGTGTCTTTAAATGCGGCAACACCACCCGCAAAGACAACGGATGTCCCCCCAACAATTTCAACAATTCCAAATACTCTGCTGGTAGGTTCTTTCTCTCCACACCCACCGTTTGCAAAATCTTCGCGGCTAACTCTTGGGCATCCGCTTGAGACAACCCCCGCAAGTTGATTAAACTATACCTACAATCCAACCAAGCTTCTTCGCGGCGACTGGTAATTAATACCCAAGATTTACCACCCCGCAATTCCTTAAGAAACCGCTTCAGCTTGTTTCTTTCTTCCCCACTCAATAATGGTTCATTCCCCGTAGGGAAACCGTTTACAGGTTCAAAGTTATCCCAAATCAACAAGCAAGGATTAGTTTGCAGATATTGCCGCACTACATCCTCTTGCTTATCTGGCATCATTTGGGAAAATTTCTCCCCTCCTAACGCCCTACCAATTTGGTTAATTACCTGACTCAACCCCGCACCCTGTTCAAAAGAGGTGAAGAAAATATGTTCACGTCCTTGAGTGTCATCCAACCACCGGGCGAAACCTGCGGCTAACTCAGTTTTACCAACGCCGCCCATTCCCTGCACCAAAACCAGATGATTTTGCCGAAATGCTCTCTCTAAACGCAAAATCTCATAATCCCGCCCAATAAAACCATAAGCACTTTCATCAGGTAAACCTACAGCTTTGCTGCTTTCTGGGGTGTTGTCTGCTTGTGCCATCAAATCAGCAAAACTGGGTGCTGTCTTTTTAGGAACAAAAGGCGTATAGGGTTCTTGCTGATACAACACCGGCACAAGCCAATCTTGTAAAGGTAAATTTCCTTTGGGACTGGGGCGCATTTTGTCAATAGACATGGATTTACGCCCTGCTGCAACTGCTGTGGCGATACACTCTCCCCTGACTAATTCTCCATACAACCGCCCAATAAAGTGTTCTGCACCTTTGGCGTAAACTGAATACGCCATCGCTACTACACCCTTAGCCCCCAACTTCACCAACTGTCCCGCCACAGAAGAAAAAGCTTCTTCGCCTACTTGTCCAGACTTGCAAGCATTCAGCACAAAAATCGGCACACGGCAATCTGTTAAATATTGGGCAATTTCCCTAGCGCTGACAGCTTGCTCATTTCCCTGTTCATCCTCAAAGACTAAAACTCCCTGTGTCTCGCTGTCAAAATTTCCATGTCCATCAAAATGGACGATATGATAAAAACCCTTATTCGCTTGCAGTTCTGCTTCAAATGCTTTCAAGCTAGGGGGACGCAATACCTTAAGATTGACTCGCTGACGTATCGGTTGCAGCGCCGCCAGTAGTGGACGGGCAATGGTTTTAAACCCAACGTCTTGCTCATCGTAAGGACGGGCAATAACTAGTAAAATATTCAGTTGGTCATTGGGCATTGCTGGCAATGGTGCTTTTACGCCCTGACTGCTGAGACTGCGATACATTCCCGCCAGTGAAGGTGCAAGAAATTGATAGTCGGGGGAATATAGCAACTCCCAAGGCAAGTTCAGCACTTCGGCGTTATCAGAAATGATGCTCAGTTCACATTTATCTAGACCTTCCCGTGTCGCTTCCTGAAAAAACTCTCTTCCTTTCTCTGTACTGCGAAATACTAGCTCAAATAAATGTTGTCCCCAATGCTGTAATTTTTGTTCAATTTTTACAGCGTTATCTGGAAAAATACCGTAAGGGAACTTTAGATAATCTTCTAAATACCAGCGCAATTCAGCCGCGTTTTCTTTATCGAAGGGTTGCTGGAAGGCGACTTCTGACGCAAAACGAGGACTTTCATATCCGCGTTGCCAAGAAAGTTGGATTTTGTCGTTTTGATGCGTAATCCGCAACCAATTCTGCGCCATAGCTACCGCCAACACTAGTTAATGTGATGCTACCTTATCCTAGTAATTCACGCGGAGGTTAGCTGATTACGCAAATGAAATCAGCTAATTTGCGTCAAATCGTGGTGAATTGAGGGTTTAAATTTAAACGCATAGGCGCTTCTCTACGAGACGCTACGCGAACGCCTTCCCGCAGGGTAGGTTCGCAAAGGTAAACGCAAAGGGGCGCAGAGAATTTGCTACGAATTAATCAAATGTTATACTAAGCTTTTCATTCAGTACAGATACAGCGATAATTTACTCAAATCATCACCGAGTTATTTCATGCTGCCAGTTATTGAAAGCATTGTATTACGTCAAATGGCTTCGGGCGATCGCCTCTACTTACAACTATACAAATTCATCGGCGCTCAACCTGGTAAAAAGGTTTATATTCAATCTAATCTGCACGGTGCAGAAATTGCTGGTAATGCCGTTATTCACCAGCTAATTGAGTTTTTATTAACAATAAATGATACGGATTTAACTGGAGAAATTTGGCTGGTTCCCGTTTGTAATCCAATGGGGATGAATGAACGCGCTCATCATTTTTCTCCTGGACGATATTGCATTTACGAAGCTAAAGACTGGAATCGCATCTTTTGGGACTACGAGAAAGAAGCTGATGATTTAGTAGCTTTTACCAAATCTCAACTTCATATTGATCTAGATGTCGTTCGACAAAATTATTTAACTATAATTAAGCAACAATTTGCGAAGGTTTTAGAAAAAATTAATTCTCCTAGTGGTGTTCCTTACACTGAAGTTTTTAGCAGCAAACTACAAAATATCAGTTTAGATGCAGACTACTTAATTGACTTACATAGTTCTACAAATCAAGCTTTAGACTATATTTATTACTTCCAAAATCGAGAAGACAGTGCAAAATACTTCGGGTTTGATTTCGGAGTTTTACTTGATAAATACGATGGTGATGCTTTTGATGAAGCTTTTATCAAACCTTGGTTAGCACTGGAAGCTTGTTTTAAAGATTTGGGTAGAGAAATCAAGTTTGATGTGGAAGCTTGGACACTGGAATTAGGAACAGGAATGCAAATAAACCCTAATTCAGTCGCTAAATGTGTACGGGGTGTAAAAAATTATTTAGTGCAAAAAGGTGTACTACAAAGTCCTAATTTATCGGATGACACAAAAACCCATGAAATGACTTTTGCATCTAGCAGTAATCGGAAAAAATATTATGCGATCGCAGGTGGTATGATTCAATCCAGAATTGAACTAGGTAGTTCTGTAAAAGCTGGAGAAAAATTGTATCAAATTCTCAGTTTTAATAAAGAAGGTAAGCTACCTAGTGTAATTGATGTCTGCGCTCAACAAGATGGATTGGTTTATGATGTCGCAACTAATCAAGCTGTGAATGAAGGTGAGTTTGTACTGGGAGTTATTAGTTAAGAGTGAGGAGTGAGGAGTTAGGAGTTATAAGTTTTTTAACTCCTCACTCAGCACTCAGCACTGACTTCAGTCTCCTAAATAAATACCCATACCACGAGCGGTTTTAACCAAGGTACCATTGGGATCGACGGCGCTATATTGAGCGATCGCTTCGGTAATTGGTACACTTAATACTTGGCGATTTTGCCATGTCACCATGCGATCGTATTTACCTTCGGCAATTAGATTAACCGCCGCAACGCCAAAGGCTGTAGCAACTAATCTATCTAGTGGTGAAGCAGTTCCACCTCGTTGAATGTGTCCTAAAACAGTGACTCGCGTTTCTACACCAATGTGCTCAATAATTTTATCTGCTAAATATTCGCCAATTCCACCGTATCGAGATTGACCTAAGCGATTTGTAACCGTCACATTCTCCCCATCGTGGGTACGAACCGCTTCGGAAACAATAATCAAACAATAGTTTTTGCCTTTCTCTTGGCGTTCTTTGATTTTGTGGCAAATGTGCTCAACTGTGTAAGGAATTTCGGGAATTAAAATTACATTTGCTCCCCCCGCAATCCCCGCAGCTATTGCTATGTGTCCTGCGTCACGCCCCATTACTTCCAAAATCATGACTCGGCTATGACTTGCAGCAGTAAAATGTAATCGATCTAGTGCTTCTGTGGCAATATTGACTGCTGTATCAAAACCGATGGCGTGTTCAGTAACGCCGATATCGTTATCAATTGTTTTGGGAATACCTACTAGATTAATGCCACCTTGTTGGGCGAGACGGCGGAGAATTGCCAAGCTACCATCACCGCCAATACCAATCAAAGCATCTAAACCTAGCTCATGATAACCTGCAATGATTTCTTCGGAGCGATTGCATAAACTTCCATCCGCCATTGGAAAAGCGAAAGGGTCGCCTTTATTGGTTGTCCCTAACATTGTGCCACCCGCAGTTAACAGCGAGTCAACTTGATCAACTTCCAGCTTTGTGAATTGTGGCGGACGCGCCATTAATCCTAAAGTCGCTTGACGAATTCCCAAAACTTCCCAGCCGTAAGTATCCACAGCGCAATTTACTACAGCCCTAATCACAGCATTTAAACCAGAACAATCACCTCCACTGGTAAGAATTCCTATGCGTTTGCGTTCTCCCATCTCTTTTATTGACATTTTGATTCAAATATATTGAGTAGTCGATGAAACTTAAGCCAAAGTTAGCAGCAAATTAAATCTAAGCAAATGCACTCCTTATAAATGCCAAAGTAATTTTATGTTTGTTTTGTATCTAAAAACAAAACAAAGTTATCTCAGCTGTAAAATATAGGTGTAGAGCCAGTAGTAGATTAAACCTCGGCAAAAACAATCCCTAAAAATGCCAGGGTAATTTTATGCTTGTTTTGTGTCTAAGAAAAAACCAAGTTATCCCAGCTGTAAAATATGAGGGTGGAGCCAAAGGTGACTAGTATTGAAAATTACAACTTCTCTTTTTCAGGAGAAGTAAGCATCCCACAAGCTCCTCCTGAATTTAAATCAGGTTTCATCGGCATTGTTGGTCGTCCAAATGTCGGTAAATCTACTTTGATGAATCAATTGGTAGGACAAAAAATTGCTATTACATCACCAGTAGCGCAAACAACACGTAACCGTTTGCGCGGCATTTTGACTACACCAGAGGCGCAGTTAATATTTGTAGATACACCAGGAATTCATAAGCCCCATCATCAATTGGGTGAAGTACTGGTGCAAAATGCCAAAATTGCCATTGAATCGGTAGATGTAGTGCTATTTGTGGTAGATGGAGCCGTGGCTTGTGGATCAGGCGATCGCTATATTGCCGAATTGCTCAGTCGCAGTAAAACCCCGGTGATTCTGGGCGTGAACAAAACCGACCAACAACCGCCCGATTCTCAGTTTCTAGATGATAGTTACGCTCAGATGGCCCAGTCCCATGAATGGGAAATCGTGAAATTTTCTGCCAAGACTAGTGCAGGATTACCGCAACTTCAAGAATTATTAATTGAACATTTAGAAATTGGGCCATTATACTATCCGCCAGACTTGGTAACTGACCAGCCAGAACGCTTTATTATGGGTGAATTAATCCGAGAACAAATTTTATTATTGACTCGTGAAGAAGTACCCCATTCAGTAGCGATCGCTATTGATTTAGTAGAAGAAACTCCCAGCATTACTCGTGTACTTGCTACCATCAACGTTGAGCGCGATTCCCAAAAAGGCATACTTATTGGCAAAGGCGGAGCAATGCTCAAAGCAATTGGTAGCGAAGCTCGCGAACAAATCCAAAAGTTAATTTCTGGTAAAGTTTACCTCGAATTGTTTGTCAAAGTCCAGCCAAAATGGCGACAGTCGCGGATCAGTTTAGCAGAGTTAGGCTATCGCGTGGAAGAATAGAAAAGTTAGGAGTTGAAAGTTAGTAGTTTTAAACTAAAAACTTATGATAACTTTTAACTCTTAACTCGGACAATTTTAGATTTTTCCTTCAATCCAAAATCCAAAATTCAAAATCTAAAATTGAATGACTCCTAACTCCTAAATAATAAAAATGTCTTTAGATATTCGCTATCCCTTGAATTTACCAGCCAATGCTCCGCCGTTGCGCGTGTTAATTGTCGAAGACGATCCAATGATGCAACTAGGATTAGAGCAATCGTTAATGGCTCATCCTCAGTTAGAGATAGTTGGACAAGCCGAAGATGGTTATTTGGGAGTTCAAGCAGCACTGCAACTGAAACCTGATTTGGTGGTGATGGATATTGGATTGCCGCGATTGGATGGCATTGCCGCGACACAGCAAATTAAGGCGGCGTTGCCAGCAACTCATGTGGTGATGCTGACATCTCATCAAACAGAGACAGAAATTATTGCGGCACTATCTAGCGGTGCAGATGCATATTGTATAAAAGGCGCAAGTGTGGAACGATTGTTAAGTGCGATCGCAGCCGCAGTTGATGGTGCAGCCTATCTCGATCCCCAAATTGCGCGGCGAGTGATTGACAATCTCAAACCGCCTACACCCACCAGCAACAACGCCAACTTATCTGGGCGAGAGTTAGAAGTACTGAAACTCATGGTAGACGGTTTGAGTAACCCAGAGATTGCCGAAAAACTCTATCTCAGTCCCAACACCATCAAAACTCACGTCCGAGGGATTATGAATAAATTAGCAGTAGACGATCGCGTGCAAGCAGCAGTTGTGGCACTACGTTCTGGATTGGTTTAGCAAACAAATGCAGCAAAATACAGAGACAAACCTCAGCAAAAGTCAGATTACTGCTGTATCCAAACTTAGAAAGTGTAGGATTTATGAGTGAATATTTCAACCCCATTTACAAGTAAAAGCGTACTTATGTACGCCTTTCTAGCCGATTCATTTGTTGCCAAGATTTTTGAAAAATAGTCTACCTCAATGCGTTTTAGTTAAAAGAGTTTGTGAATTGATTCGGGTCTAGATTAGCAGGAAATAATAAAATTTCCTTACCTTCTAAGTTTGCCTTCTGGTGAAGCAAAATTGCCTTTTCCAAATAACAATATTTAATTGGAACCCATCTGTCGCTATAAAAGTAGACAGTTACTCGGCTCATTGCATACTCTTTCAACGGCAGTGGAAGAGACCAGGACGAGTCCACAGTTTGAACCTTACCTGTTGAGTCCATGCTTTGAACCTCATTTATGTAAGTATATATACTTTCACTCACCAGGATGATTCAAAGAAACTGTCATAAGTAATAAGAATTTACCTTGAAACTGAATCTTTAGGTAAAAGTTAGAATACTTAAAACTGACCTAATGGTCCCAGGAATACAACTGTTTATCGACCTTAGCCCTAAATGCGATCGCTATTTCTTGCGTGTCAGCAGCTTAGATTATACCCACGCATAGCCCACTACCATAGTGGTTACTGAGATTAGGGAACTCCAAAAAATAAATTATCCTAATTTCTGGACTCAACACGACTGTTGCTCCCCCCTGCTTCCTGCTCCCTGCTCCCCTGCCAAGAAAGCGATGGGATATTTTTTAGTTGGAAGTCCCTTAGCTTTCTTCCCTTCTTCTACTAGTGTTGATGCACTCGCTCCAGTAACCATAACGAAGCAACAGTACCCACAAAGTGAGCAGCAATCCCAGTGATGTCTGCCACAACCACAAAAACATCCATCGGTCGAATAATGTTATAGGGGTTGGTGATTGCCACTCCTGGAGGTTGGGATATAGATTTTGCGACTAGCACGAACACGGTTGAACCAGCACCTAAGAGAGTTAATAATATTCCTACTAAACCCACAATTATCCCCAGTCGGAGGATTTTAGTTGTATTTGGCTTACTGGGATGCAAAGCTGGATTGGAATTTTCTAAAGCTTTGCCTATGTGAGTGTAACGAAAGTTCCAATAGAGACTGAATAACAATAGTACAATTCCACAGACAGCCCAAAATATGCCAATTCCAAGACCAGCATTCTGTTGCTGAACAAATTCACGACCAGTCAAGGCAAACAACAAAGCTAAGACAGAAACCACTCCAATTGCCAATTGTATCCAGAAAGTAATCCAGCCTGTAAGGCGAATAGTATTACCAATTCCTCGTGTTTCTGGTGCTAGCGATCGCGCTTCTGATTCAGTTTGCATATAAATTACCATTAAATTTAATTGCCTTATGCCCCTATTGCCAAGAATATTTCCTCAGTTCGCCTCATACCCCCACCCCTAGACATAATCACCTCAAAATCTTAAGGAATAAAATCTTAATGGGCATTGGGGATTAGGATAAGAGTTGTTTTCCAGTCCCCAGTGCCCATAATTGAAAATCCTGCCAAACGATGAAAAGTTTTCAAACTCAGGGACGATGAGGAATTAGCAACTAAATTGACAAAATCACACTATAAAGAGTGATATTAAGCGAGAGATAGCGCTTGTAAAGGACTAACGGGCATGATTAAATCTTGGATGGTGATTGGGGGTGTAGCTTTCTTAGTTGCTTTAGCAGCTAACGTGATTACGCCTAGCGATCGCCAATGGTTCAAGCGCTTACAACGACCGAGATGGCTAACTTTTGAGGGTGCGATTCCAATTATCTGGACTGTAATATTTATTTGCGGTGCTTGGTCGGCTTATATTGTCTGGGAAAAAGATCCAGGAAGCACCTCAACTTGGTTAATCATGGGTTTATATCTGCTGTTAGAAATTATTACCATTGCCTATACGCCTGTAATGTTTAGGCTTCGCAGTCTGAAAGTGGGAACAATTCTCGGTGGTGCAGGTTTTATCATTTGTGCTTTCTTAATACTTGCAGTCTTAAGTATTTCTGGTTGGGCAGCATTGCTACTAATTCCTTATTTGCTGTGGAGTCCCATTGGTACTTATACCACTTGGCAGATGATTAGTCTCAATCCTCAAGATGCCTAAGATTCGCACCAGCGAATGATTCAACCTGTGCCCTAACTTGTCAAACTTGCAGTGTATGACTTGACAAAATACACAAACAAGAGTGCATTATGATTCCATCTTGGATAATAATTGGGGCTGTAACTTTCTTCATCGCCCTAGGTAGTTTCTTGATCACGCCGCGTGATGTTAAATGGTTTGCAAAGTTAAGTCGACCTCGCTGGCTAGTTTTTGAGCCATTGATTCCCCTTATCTGGACTGTGATTTTTATTTGCGGTGCAGCTTCAGCCTATATTGTCTGGGAAAAAAATCCCGGAAGCCTAGTTACTTGGCTACTAATGGCTTTGTACCTCTTGGTGGAAATTATCACCGTCGCCTACATACCTATAATGTTGAGGTTTCGCAGTCTCAAAGCCGGGGAAGTTCTTGGGCTAATCGGTTTGATTTCAGGTGTTGTCCTTGCAATCTGCGTTTTGCCGATTTCTCTAATGGCGGCGCTGTTACTCCTTCCCTATCTAATTTGGACTCCTATTGGTACTTACACTACCGACGAGTTAAAAGAGTTAAATCCTCAAGATGCATAACGCATCTATGCAAGACGGCCATAACGTGCTGTGGCAGGATTGGCTGGATTGGATTGATTATTCAGCCAAGCCCACATTTGATCGCCAATAGAAAAATGCCACCATTCTCTGGGATTGCGTTGAAAGCCCGCCTTTAACATTACATCTTGCAATAGCTGACGGTGAGCATGATAATTTTGCGCTTCTGGGCGATCGCTATTGGCATAATAATCGGGATGCGATCGCTCTGACATTTCATCAATCGGCGAACCCATATTCACTATTTGCCCTGCATCATCTACTAGCGTTACATCTACCGCCGCACCTGTACTATGAGGAGGGGGAGTTTTTTCATCTAAACTTGGCACAGCCCAAATTGTATAAACCGCTTCCCAAACCTCTTGGCGTTGGTTTGGTGATAACTCCACCTCAGTCAGTCCTCTATCCTGCACTGCTTGGGCGAAGCTGTAATCTACCATAAACTGCTGGACTGCTACTGGACGATAAGCATCAAAAATTTGAATACGCCAGTTGGGATGCAGAACATCAAGGTAATTTTGCGCTTGGAACAAATTTTCAATAATGCTTTGACGGAGATAATAGGGGGAGTGTTCGCCATAGGGCGCACCCAATTTTTCATAAGGATGGGGAGATTCCACGGCAAATAATTCTAAAGGAATCGCCATTAGCGGTTCACAACACTCAAAAATTGGGATTTGATGATAAGGCCTCATGTGAATAATTCGTAATGACGCTCCTGCGTCGCTACCGCTGCGCTAACGTAATTCGTAATTCGTAATTATTACCCCATGCTGTACATTAGGCAATTGCCAAATCATAATGTAAAACTAAAATGTAATCAAACGTGGATAAGGATTTTTAGCGGTAGTTTCCCATATTGTCCGCAGCCTGATTCCGTCTGCATCAGGTAATATTCAATCTACCTTAAGCTGTTGACCAAATTTACAGTTTTTTTTAATTACGAATTACGAATTACGAATTACGAATTATTTTAATGCTCAATCAAAACCAAACACCTTTATTAGATGCCCTAAAAGCCAATGCAGCAAGACCCCATGCGCCTTTTTACACTCCAGGACATAAACAAGGTGAGGGAATTTCTCAATCCTTGGCTGATTTACTTGGCAAAGCTGTCTTTCGCGCTGATTTAACCGAATTAGCAGATTTAGATAATCTCTTTGCGCCCCAAGGCGTTATTCAAGAAGCACAACAACTGGCGGCTGAGGCATTTGGCGCGTTGCAAACATGGTTCCTTGTCAATGGTTCTACCTGTGGGATTGAAGCGGCAATTCTCGCTACCTGTGGGACGGGCGATAAAATTATTCTGCCTCGAAATGTGCATTCTTCTGTGATCGCAGGTTTAATTCTCTCCGGTGCAATACCCATTTTTCTGAATCCTGAATATGACCCAGTTTTAGATATTGCCCACAGTATCACACCTGAAGCTGTGCAAGTTGCACTCCAACAACATCCAGATGCCAAAGCAGTGTTGACAGTTTACCCAACATATTACGGCGTTTGTGGAGATTTGAGTGCGATCGCCAACATTACTCATCAATACAATATCCCTCTACTCGTAGATGAGGCACACGGCGCACACTTTGCCTTTCATCCAGAATTACCCACTCCAGCCTTAGCCGCAGGAGCAGATTTAACTGTACAATCCATCCATAAAGTACTCGGTGCGATGACACAAGCATCGATGCTGCACATCCAAGGTAACAGGATAGATTGCGATCGCATCAGTAAAGCTTTGCAACTTGTACAATCTACCAGTCCTAGTTATTTACTTTTAGCTTCTTTAGATGCAGCGCGTCAGCAAATGGCACTCCAGGGAAAAATACTGATGTCTCGCACTTTGCAACTTGCTGAAGAAGCTAGAACCAGAATCAGTCAAATTCCTGGATTATCTGTTTTAGAAATCTCGGCTTTGGGGGGATCTTCCGGCTTTGTAGCTTTAGACGAAACGCGATTAACTGTCACTGTTTCTGGTTTAGGTTTAACCGGATTTGAAGTAGATGAAATTCTTGATGAAAAATTTGCTGTCACTGCTGAATTCGCCTCACTGCAACATCTCACCTTTATCATTAGTTTAGGCAACACCCCAACCGATATTGCGCAATTAGTGCAAGGTTTTACCACTCTTGCCAAAGAATATCGCCGAATCAACTTGACTCTTAAAAACCAGGTTTGGCAAAATCTGGGCAAAACACTGGATTATGCTTTACATTTTTCACCCCGTGAAGCCTTTTTTGCTGTCAGTGAAATACTACCTTTGACACAAACCAATAAACGTATCTGTGCTGAAATCATCTGTCCCTATCCCCCAGGAATTCCTGTGTTAATGCCGGGAGAAGTCATTACCAAATCTGTTCTTGACTATCTGCAACAAATTCAGGCGATGGGAGGTTTTATCAGCGGTTGCGCTGATACTAGCCTCAAAACTTTGAAAGTTGTGAAATAATCTCCAAACTCCAAGCTTTTTAATTATTTTTGATAAAATTTAATTTATTTCCAGGTTTAGGATTAATTGCTGTAGTGTTTGGTTTATTTCGCTACAAACGCAATCAAGCAACTTGTCTAAAATAATCAGAAATTTTTGGCAGCATGGCGCATGACGCGAACTTATTACAGATTTTCGCTCATGCGCTATTTCCTTGCTCCCTACCTTCTACAATAAGGATAGACTTTATTGAGATTTGTATAGTTGGGGATCAGCTGTCATGGCTCCCGCCGTTTTAATTCAAAATCTGCAAAAACGCTACGGCACGGTAGTTGCCGTCCAGGATGTTTCCTTTCAGGTAGAACCAGGAGAAATTTTTGGTTTACTTGGCCCCAACGGTGCTGGTAAAACTACTACCTTGCGTGCTTTATGTACACTCACCACACCGGATGCGGGCAAAATCGAAGTATCTGGCATCTCTGTGTTGGATAATCCGAGAGTGGCGAGACAACGACTAGGCTACGTAGCTCAGGAAGTTGCTATAGATAAGGTGCTGACTGGAAAAGAATTGCTGCAATTGCAAGCAGCACTTTATCATCTCCCAAGCGCACTAGCCAAACAGCGCATTGAGACAGTCTTAGATTTACTGGGTTTGCAAGAATACGCTAATAAAAAAACAGGAACCTATTCCGGGGGTTTACGCAAGCGCCTAGACTTGGCTGCTGGGTTGCTCCATGCACCGGATGTTCTGGTGTTGGATGAGCCAACTGTTGGGCTTGATATAGAAACCCGTTTTGTGGTGTGGGATTTCCTGAGAAAATTACGCGCCTCTGGGACGACGGTAGTAATTACCAGCCATTACTTAGAAGAGATTGACGCTTTAGCCGATCGCGTGGCAATTATAGATCGCGGCATCGTGATTGCCAGTGGCACACCTTCACAATTAAAAGATCAAGTAGGGGGCGATCGCATCACCTTGCGAATCCGCGAGTTTTCCCCCATTGAGGAAGCAGAAATTGCCAAAAACCTGTTGCAATCTTTGTCCTTTGTCCAAGAAGTCATCATCAACAGCGCTCAAGGTAATTCTCTCAACTTGGTAGTGACACCTCAGAACGATGTTCTGATTAACATACAGCAATCGCTGAATACCGCTGGCTTGCCCATATTTGGCATTGCCCAATCTCGCCCCAGCCTCGATGATGTTTACCTCGCCGCGACAGGACGCACACTGATGGATGCAGAACTGGCAGCTGTTGCCACTCGCGATCCCAAGGCTGAGAAGAAGCAGAATATGAGATAGGGAATGGGGAATGGGGAATGGGACTAATTTCTAATGCCCAATCTAAAATCCAAAATCCAAAATCCAAAATTGCTATGAGCGTTACTCCTAAATCTGATATCAATTGGCAGCCGCTAGCATCGCCACAAGCAGATGCTAATGCTGCACCTAACTTTTTCGGTGAATTGGTACAAGAGACGTTGGCTTTAACTCGTCGCTTGTTTATTCAGTTGCAACGCCGTCCTTCATCTTTAGTTGCCGGAATTATTCAGCCAGTGATGTGGTTGATACTGTTTGGCGCTTTGTTCCAAAATGCTCCCAAGGGTATATTTGGCAATACAACCAATTACGGTCAATTTTTGGCTGCCGGCATAATTGTGTTTACAGCCTTTGCTGGGGCGCTGAATGCTGGTTTACCGGTAATGTTTGACCGCGAGTTCGGCTTTTTGAATCGTTTGCTGGTTGCACCGTTAGCATCACGGTTTTCCATTGTCTTTGCTTCGGCAATCTTCATCATCAGCCAAAGTTTGCTGCAAGCAGCGGTGATTGTAGCAGCGGCGGCGTTCTTGGGGGCAGGATTACCCGATGCAGCGGGTTTAAGTGCGATCGCTCTAATTGTCTTCCTCTTAGCTTTGGGCGTAACAGCAATTTCCCTTGGTTTAGCTTTTGCTCTACCCGGACACATTGAATTGATTGCAGTAATTTTCGTCACTAACCTGCCATTATTGTTTGCTAGTACTGCCTTGGCTCCTCTATCCTTTATGCCTCAATGGTTGCAGGTTGTGGCTACCCTAAATCCTCTCAGCTATGCGATCGAACCAATTCGCTATCTCTATCTCCACAGTAGTTGGGGACTAGGTAGTGTAGTGATGCAGGCTCCTTGGGGCGATGTTACCTTTGGGGGAGCATTGCTGGTATTGTTTGGCTTTGCCATTGTCGCCTTACTAAGTATTCAGCCCCAACTGCGGCGGACTCTTGCTTAAAGAGATAAAATAGAGCAATTTTAGGGTCAAAATCCCATGAAAAAACCATTTTTACAAATTCCTAGACTATTTGTGGCTACCGTGGCAGGAATTAGCTTTGCTTCCTTGCTCATGGCTCAACCCAGTTCGGCTCAAGTCAGCCCAGCGGATTCTTTTCCCAGTAATAGTACAACAGACCAAAATACCGATCCATTTTCCCGCACGAACTCAGATAATTTCAACATGTTTGACCTGATTCATCGGGCGAATTTCGGGACTCTCAACTGGAATTCTGATCAACAGAACGAACAACTAGACTCAGCCGCAGCAGCCTTTAAAGCAAGGCAAGAAAAACTAATTCAAGGTCAACAGCAAGCAACTCCCCGTTCGCCATTGGTTATACCACAATCAGTGACACCACCATCAGTTACACCAGCATCAGGTAACTGAATTCAAATAAAGAACCCCAAGCCTCTGGAGGCTCGGGGCTAAGACTATTTAAAAAATCATTAGTTATCAGGTAAAAAACTACAGCCCAAGTGCAGCTAAAACATCGCTAGCATGGGTGGTAGTATTTACACTGGTGTCAACATGGGTAATTTTACCGCTGGGGTCAATTACATAGGTGACACGCTTGGCATAACCGCCACCATCCACATCGAAAGCTGTGATTAGGGATTTGTTGGTGTCAGCCAGTAGGGGAAAGTTTAAATTATATTTTTGGGTGAATGCTTGATGGGAGACTTCATCATCTGCACTGACTCCCAAGACTACAACATCTTTGCCTTGATATTGAGGCTGGGCATCCCGAAAGCTACAGGCTTGTTTGGTGCAGCCTGGCGTGTCATCTTTGGGGTAAAAATACAAAACGACGGTCTTTCCGGCAAAATCAGATAAAGAGACTGTGTTGCCGTTTGTATCTTTGGCGGTAAATGCAGGTGCATCCGTACCAACTGCTAGAGGCATAATTAACCTTTCCTGTTTCAGATTGTTGATGCACTTGAAATTTTACATTAATTTATAATGTTTAAATATAATTACTAAAAAATAGCAAAAGGTAACCAATTTTTGGTTAGATGGGGTAGTTGGTACAAGAAAAAATATATTCTTAGATTAATCTTTATCAGAAGAAAAATTTCTACCTATACACAATGCCTGCTGTTGATTCCCAAAACCCAAATATTTTTGTCTATCCTCAGAGCACAGTAGAAAGAGCCGAGCGATCGCTAGTGTGTTCACCTTTTAATTTATCTTTATTTGAAGTGATGGGACACCAGAGTGTGTCATTAACTGCGATCGCCCTGGAAAATGGACTCAAACAAGGCTATACTAAGCGTCCTTTATCAGAATTAGCCTGTGACAACGCCTTGGGCTGGCTAATCCAAGTGGGTGTATTGCGGCGAGAAGTCGATGGTCAAGGAATTACAGATAGTTTTCGCCTCACTCCTTTGGGTCGCCAGTTAGTGGAACAATATCAGGGAAAAAATTGGCGGACACCTTCATGGCGCGATCGTTTATCCGATATTGTGATTCGTTGGTTGCGGATACCTTTTTAGAATAAAAAACCAAAGAGTTAGGATTAGGCAATCAAAGGGAACAATATATACGGAAACATCACATCTATTCATGAAGTCTTTACCATAATCATCTAATTGAAATTTGTGATGGCGTTGGTAGCGAGTAAAGAAGGGAGACACGGAGAGGGAGAGACGCGGGGACGCGGAAAAATTATCAAATCCTCTCTCGTGTCCCCATGTCCCCGTTTCTTTTTTCCTCTTAAAAATTCACCCTGTATCTTGAAAACTAACTAATAGCAACTATGAAATCAATTATGGTAGTGGGGACAACATCCCATGCAGGGAAATCACTTTTAACTACAGCTATTTGTCGCATTCTGTCGCGGCGTGGCTGGCGGGTGGCTCCTTTTAAAGGTCAAAATATGGCTTTAAATGCTTATGTCACTGCCAGTGGTGGAGAAATTGGCTATGCCCAAGCAGTACAAGCTTGGGCTGCGGGAGTCGTACCTTGGGTAGAAATGAACCCAATTTTACTCAAACCCCAAGGGGATATGACTTCTCAAGTAATTATTAAAGGCAGGTCTGTAGGCAAGGTGAGTGCCTCAGATTACTACGAGCAATATTTTGAACTGGGGTGGCGGACAATTGAAGAATCGCTACAGCATTTAGGAACGGAATTTGACTTGCTGGTTTGTGAAGGTGCGGGTAGTCCAGCAGAGATTAACCTCAAGCACCGCGACTTAACTAATATGCGGGTGGCAAAACATTTGAACGCGCCAACCATGTTAGTGGTTGATATTGATCGGGGTGGCGCTTTTGCTCATGTTGTTGGAACCTTAGAGTTATTGGAACCGGATGAACGCGCCTTAATAAAGGGTGTAGTAATTAATAAGTTCCGAGGACAGCGATCGCTCCTAGATCCGGGGATAAAATGGTTAGAAGAACGCACGGGTATCCCCGTTATCGGTGTTATACCTTACCTACAAGAAGTTTTTCCAGCAGAAGATTCCCTTGATTTGCTAGAACGTCAATCGTCGTCAAATAAAGTCCAAACTGACCTCAACATTGCAGTCATCCGCTTACCAAGAATTGCCAACTTCACCGACTTTGACCCACTGGAATCAGAAAGTACAGTTTCAGTTAAATATTTAAGTCCTAAGCAAGATTTAGGACACCCCGATGCCGTGATTATCCCAGGTACAAAGACCACCATTGCTGATTTACTGCTGCTGCAAAAAAGCGGTATGGCAGAAGCTATCCAAAACTATGCTGCTTCTGGTGGAACTGTTTTAGGTATCTGCGGCGGCTATCAAATGCTTGGTCAAATCATCGCCGATCCAGAAGGTATAGAAGGACAAGCTGGTAGATATCAGGGGTTAAATCTTTTACCAATCAGAACTGTAATTACAGGGCAAAAAATTGCCCGCCAGCGCCAAGTTAGCTCAAATTATCCGCAACAGGGCTTGCCAGTTAATGGCTTTGAAATCCACCAAGGGCGATCGCGCATCGAACAGCAAGGCATAGATCCCCAATCCTACCATGCCCTATTTGACGATATTAATTTAGGATTAGTGGATAGTTGTCAATCTGTGTGGGGTAGTTATCTCCACGGGCTTTTTGACAACGGCCCTTGGCGACGGGCTTGGTTAAATCGCCTCCGTCAACAGCGGGGTTTAAAATCTTTGCCCACAGGTGTTGCTAACTATCGGGAACAGCGAGAGCAGATTTTGGATTCTTTAGCCACTGAAGTTGAAAGCCATTTAGACTTAAGTCTGTTTTTGTCTTAAGCTAAAATGCGTTGGAGTGTCATTAGTCATTGGTCATTTGTCATTTGCAAATGACCAATAACAAAGGACAACTCTTAGGAGTCAATACTAAATTAAATGCGTAACATTGATGGTTGTTCGTGTCCGCTTTTTACCAGATGATGTCACAGTAGATGCCGAAGTGGGAGAAGCCCTCTTAGATGTAGCAGACCGGGCTGGAGTATTTATTCCCACCGGTTGTCTCATGGGGTCTTGTCACGCTTGCACCGTCGAATTAGAAGATGGAGAGATCATCCGCGCTTGTATCACCGCAGTCCCGCCACGCGACGAATTAACGATTAATTTGTTTAGTGACCCAACTTGGTAGTTTTTTTACCCTCTAAGTTCAAAATGTCAGACGAAGAAGTAGAGGAGAACAAACAAGATGAGTAAGCTTAAATACCAAATGGTTATTCAGTGGTCTGATGAAGATGGTTGCTTCTTAGTAGGATTCCCTGATTTTCCAGGACAGCGCTGGCGGACTCATGGAGATACTTACGAGTTGGCTGTGGTAAATGGAATTGAAGCTTTAGAGTCTCTAATTATTGCTTACGAAGCTGTAGGTGATCCACTTCCAGAACCAACAGTAAGTAGAGTGCGTTAACGCGATTGAGTAGGTGGTAACTAATGCTGCACAATTTGCGCGATCGCAGGTTATTTTGGTTAAGATAGCATTTTTACGTATTATTACTGTGCTTTTTATTGTTATAAATTTGTATATTCATCCATGAGTGTGCGCCTGAAATATTATAAAGTCGGGCGATCAAACTTGGTAGTTCTTACTAGCCTCAAAAATTGCCAAAACCATTGATTATCTTTGAGGGTTAGGGGCAAGTGAAGAGTTCCAGTACACCTGTAAAATTATTTGAAGAATTTATTATGATTCAAAAACAGAAATTTCAGAGTTTTAATCATACAGAGAAGCTAGTCAATAATTATAGTTTCCAAATTGGCGAAATTATCACAGGAAAAATAGTGTTTTTTGAGATCCTTCCTCTCGTATCTCCAGGACTGCCTGATAAATTTGTAGAAAAAAACTCTGAAGTTAGGTTGGAGGGAAGAGTTCATAAAGTTAATAATACAGGTGAGGTTGTCTCAGTTACTTTGTTAACAGAAATTAATCTTCCTTCAAATGATCCAATGGCTTACAAGAAAGGTGATGTAATCAGTCTAGATAATATGAAATCTTACTCTATTTCACTAGTCGAATAGTCAAATCTAAAACTGAAGTCATTCTTAGTTATTAAGGTTAATATGCCAAACAAGATTTTGTGTATGCTAAAAAATTTGTAGATAGTCGAACTCGCAACAAGTGTCGATGATTGCACCTTCTCTAACCCTTAAAAAATTCCTATTTTTCCTTCAGACAGCAAGAAACTTTTACACCTTGTTCCTTGCTGCCTGTTTTTGCTATCTATATCAATTAGCTTTAACATTCAGCGCATATTCTTTAAACCTTTCCAAATCAGCTTGAATCGTCGATTCAACTATCCGCCCCAAAAATAAGTTATCCATAATTTTGCCAATCATGCCGGGGATGGCGTAGGAAATGGTCATTTTGACAACGCTACTACCGTGGCGATCGTAAAAGCGAATTGCTCCCTGATTCGGCAAACCATCAACAGATTCCCATTGGATAATTTGGTTGGGAACAACTTTAAGAATTCGGGATTTCCAATTAAATTCTAGACTGCCCGTCTTTAATTTCCAAAGAGATATATCTGGATTATCTGGCGGAATTTTCACCGAATCAATCCATTTCATCCATCGGGGCATTTGCTCTAAATCAGCCCAAAGGCTCCATACTAAATCTATGGGAGCTTCTACTTCTACCTGCACAGTATGCTCTAACCAATCTGACATTCTCTCTTTTTCCTTCGCGTCCTACTTTTCGAGAAGCCACTTCGTGTCTACGCGTCCTTTGCGGTAGTCTGCGGCAAGTCACTGCGTGTCTAAGTCAATTCTTCAAACTCTCTAAAATCACTTTTGCCGCCCGCCGTCCAGAAATAGTAGCACCTTCCATGCTGTCGATGTAGTCTTGCTGAGTATAACTCCCTGCAAGGAAGAAATTATCTACTGGGGTTTTTTGGTTGGGACGATACGCATCCATCCCTGGCGCTTCTCGGTAGAGAGACTGAGCAAGTTTTACCACACTGTACCAAGTCATATTTAGCTCCCGCGACGAGGGAAACAGTTCATGGACTTGTTTGAGGACGTGCTGTGCGATCGCTTCATTACTTTGGGCAATAAACGGATCTCCCGGTGTCAGCACTAGCTGTAACAATGAACCCTGTCCTGGGCGATAATAATCAGCAGGGCTAGTCAACGCCAAATCGGCAAAACAAGAAAAGTCAGCATCGGCTGTGTAAAGTAAATTATCGATTCCAGCCGCGTGATTTAGCTGTTTACGTTGCTCTCCATCGTTCAGTTCCGTTACCCAACCATCGAAGCGTAACTGCACTGTTGCCACTGGCACTGCATCCAGTTTGTAAATATTGTCAAATTCTGACCACTTACGCCACTCGTGGGGTAGGATGCGTTGGATTCCTGGTACATCACAGGCAAAAACGTAAGCATCAGCAGTGATAGTTTCTACTGTATCACCTTGGGCAACTAGTATACCAGTGACGCGGGTTTGTTCCTCTAATTCAGTAAACTGAATTTCCCGCACTTGTCGGCGGGTGTAAACTTTGGTGCCTCTAACTTCTAAGTATTCCAGAATGGGCTTGTGTAAATACTCCGATGGAGAACCTTCCAGCATTCGCAAAACTGAAGCTTCAGTTCTGACAGCAAATAACTGGAATATCGTTAACATACAACGGGCAGACATATTTTCGCAATCAATAAATCCCAATGCGTAGGCAATGGGGTTCCACAGGCGCTTGATGCTGCCATTACTCCCACCATGACTGCGAAACCAATCGGCAAAACTAACTTTATCTAAGTTGCGGATGGTTTTCATCGCCCCGTTAAAGTCTACCAATCCACGAACTATGGGACTAGTACCCAAAGCGATCGCATTTTGCAGTTTATCCTGCAACGATAGTTGAGAAGTCGTGAAAAATGCCTTTAAGCCATTGAAAGGCGCACCTGTAAGGAAGCGAAAATCCAAAGCACCAGTGCGCCCTCCTTTGTTAATAAAAGTGTGGGTATGTTCCTTGAGGCGTAAGTTTTCTAACACCCCCACTTTCTTCATCAAGTCAAATAGTTGGTAATAGCAGCCGAAAAATACATGCAATCCCATTTCTAGATGGTTGCCATCTCCATCAACCCAACTGCCAACTTTACCACCGACAAATGGACGAGACTCAAAAATCTCTACTTCACAACCAGCATCTGCTAGATCCACTGCGGTTGCTAGCCCAGCTAGTCCCGCACCTACGATTGCAACGCGCATTCCGTCGTTCCTTTTCAGTTTCTTTACAGATTGTAACTGGGTTGGTGTCGGAATTTGCTACTTAATATCAACTCCATTAGTGTATCAAGGCATGGCAATGTCGATACTAAAACCTCTTTGATCACTCCTTTTAGTGCCGGCAATTGACCAGACGCGAGAAGAACGCGTCTGTATCAGCTAGACAAACTCTTGTCCATAGCGGCGGACTCAAAAAAGTATCATAGCTATTTTTTTGGTGGCAAGGCAGTGATCTGGTAAGTCGTAAAAGTAACTTCTTACTTGTTTACATCTTTGCCGTCGTCAGAGACAGGCAAACTTCTAATCAGTTCGCGAATCACATCGGTTGCGGGTCTACCTGTTTGTTGACAATATTTTTCTAGTTTTTCCGCTTCCTGTGTTGCGAGATTGACAGTTATACGTTTCACAGCCCATTTTTTATTTGTCATTATCATGCTATTTGCTGTATATTTAGATCGTCGAAAGGGTCTAAGTAAAGAGGAAAACGATAAGATTATCAGAGTTTGTCTCAGGAAACAAGTAATACCATTAATATTAAAAATGTTCGTTTTGTCAAAGTATTCATCATTTTCTAAAGAAATCAAAAAACTACACTTTATTTGTTACTATTGTGACAGTAGAAAGAGCACATACTTGCTTTTGAGGATAATAACCCTACTAACAGCATCAGTAAAGCCTAGCAATGAAATTTGATAAATGAATTTGAGACACCTACTGTTGACTCAATGATGATTTACAAAGTTATTCTCCATTGAAAGCATTTGACCTTCTCTCTTAACCAAGTTCGCCAAAACCACTTGGAGAGAACATCTGATACAACACCAGAAAATAAAGCTGTAGAATCATTATCATGCTGAAATGCTGGCTTACAGGTGGTTTAAAGTGGTGTGTAGAGATCGTGAATAATCACTTAAAAGCAAGCAAATAAGCGATCGCTCTAGAACAAACACCCATCTGCACCCATTACTGTAACTAAGAAGTTAAGAGCTACTTGAACGTTTATGATTTTTGGCTTCTCTCGATCAAGCTGATTGTTTTTCTGTGCCAATATAGTAGCCATAAAAAAGGCGGCAAGACTCAGTTTGCTGGGTGTAAATAGCCCAATTATTTGGTGAATTTTAACAATATTATCTGTAATTTTACATAGATGATGATCCCAGAATAGATATGGTGTTAGTTGGCTGTTGCTAATAATATTTTAGTTTTATTTCATGCTTTTAGACTAACTTCATCGTAAAAATACGATGAAATTTTAGATGTGTTTTATCTTCCCTCTAGCGATATAGTTTGTCTTAAGCTCAACGATATTTTTTGCATGGTTCGTATTCATGTATCAGAAGATTATACAAATAATTTTTCGCTGATTACTGAGCTAAAAATTCCACATCAGACCGCTTTTTTATATCTAAAGTAAGAGAAAAATTACTGCCAAAAAGATTTTGAAATACAACTATTATTTATTGGTAAAAGTACCGTAAAAATAATTAGATACTTCACTTTTTTTGGGAGTGTATTCATTATATCCATGATTTTTGGGCTTTAAATAAACTTTATTTAGACTATAAATAAGCTCACTTTCATGCTTTATAAAAAAATTACAAAGAAAAATATATCACCTGAGCTTTTACTTAATGAACTTGATATATAACAAGATCCTAAGGTCAAAAACTTGTTAAAAAAAGATTCTGATATTGAAGTGCGTCGCTTAGGTTTGATTAAACCGGACTTTGTAAATAATTTTCTAGTACTTTGTCCTGATTTATACTAGTAAATATTTCAATTAAATTACTGGAAAACTATGAGAATATAGATACTTCATGAAATTTAGGTGAAGTTAAGTTCTAATCACTGGTTGACTATTGGAGTTGACATATAAATGACAAAATCCAGCGCTCTGAGAGGGACGCGGATGAATAAGGATGAAAAGTGCTGAGTTCTGAGGGGAGTCGGAGACTCCGAAAGATCGGGTTAAAAGACCGTATTGCTGTGCAGGATATGTACTAAGTACAATAGTACGAAATATTTTTCAATTTATTGAACACTCAGTAACACCACTTGCTCTTCAGCACTGAGTTTGCTCAATATTGTGAATCAAATACACATCGACTTAATTTCTCATAGCCGTAACCTGACATTTAGGATTACGGCGATTAGTGCAACTATTCCAATTTAAGTTGGGGCATCAGTTGGAGAGTGCCAATACCTAAATCTTTAGGTGAAAGCGATCGCGCTTCAAACAAAGCCATCATATCTCGTAACTGAGGATTGCCACGGGAAGCTCCCGTTAGTCCTTTGGCAATGATTAAGCCACAGTAGCCCTTAGTATTTTTACACCGCTGATTCCATTTTTTTCGGGCTTCTACATGAATAGGATCTTCATCTAAAAATTCACCGAATAGGAACAATTCACCATTTTGCGTTTGTAATAAACCCAGGTCGTAGCGATCGCCATCGAAGGGATCGGCACCTGGATTAAAGCAAATTGCTCTCAGTCCACCTGCTGCTTCAATTCTTTCAATTACAGTCTTAGCCTTGGGGCGGGAAGTTTGAATTAAAATCACCGGCAAACCATCACCCACTTGTTTGATTTCACCAGCCTTATGGTAGCTAACCCCTTTACGGAGGTACTCCAACATTTCCCAGGACACTACACCTAAGCTGAGGAAGGAATCTTCCGGTATTAAGTCATCTTGCAATGATTGGAAATTCGGTGAGCCAAGGTTGTCAATCTCCTCGTTATCGACACCAAAGCCTGCCATTTCCTCTAATTCTGCTGCTAACTGCGGCATAGTAGAGACTGTCACAGCCACAGATTTAGTTGATTCTTCCGACTGTGGCAGAGAAACGCGATAGCGACGGCTGAGGGTAGGGAAGATGTCCTCATGAAGCTGGCGACGGTGATCGCGAATAAAGCGGCTTAGGCTTTCGATCGCAACGAAGATTACCAGTGCTTCTTCGTCATACAAAACAGACCGTAGTCCTTCTAAGGGGTGGATATTACCGAACGTGGGGTCAATTTCTGATAATGGCAGATCCGCCAAATCACTTTCTTCATCCTCATCTTCATCGGTTTCGTCAGCACTCTCAAAGGTGAGAAACAGGCAATCTTGCTTGAGGAACGCTTCTTCTAGATGCTCCGTTGATTGTTCATCTCTTAAAACTGCGGCGCGAAACCGTTTTAAAGACTCTTCTGAGCGATAAAACAAAATCCCATACTCCATTCCCAGCATTCCCATAACTGAGGCGTAGAGTGTGCCAACATCCCACTTATTAATCTCGATTGACAAAATTTGCTGTTCTTCCAAAAATTCCCAAGGTGCTGCTTGCCAAATTGCAAATGCTTTCTCTCGCAAGATTTGTGCATACTGTGGGGGTAAGTCGGGGGTTTGACTATCGAGGATGTCAGCAAATCCGCGAAATAGTTCGTCAATTAAAGGCAGTTCTGGTGCGTAGTCAATGGCAATATCTAAATCTTGCAGCACCCCCCGCAGGTAAAATTGGATCTCACGATCTTTGACTACAATTCTTTGGGGTCTGGCAGGTCTTGCCGGACTGTGGGGATGCTCCATTGCTCGCATTAAAGTCCGAACTATTGCTTCTGGGCCGATATCTGAAGCTACCACGTCCATTCCTCGAACTACACCTTGGGAGTAATCTACCCAAAGAATGCATTCTCCCTTTTCCTCTGAGTCTGAGTGCTGGTTTGGTGATGACAACGGACGGCGATCGCCCTCCCATACAGAAGGAATTTGAGTTAATTTCTTCAAGCGACGACTGGTAGAGCGATTAAAACTTGTCATAGAGTAAGTTAATCAAAAGAAGCAATTTGGAAGTAAACTTTGGGGGATAGCTAGCCTCAGATTAGGTTTTTATGGCTGCACCTGAAAAAATAGTTGCTTCTCAGACTGCTGCCAGGCTTGAACTCCAAAAATACCGAATCTATAAACACACTGAGTCTCTCAATTCTAGAATAAAAACCTTTGGCTGCTTTTAACGGAGTGTTTACAATTTGGCATCTAGCGACATCTAAGCCGCTAGAATGAATACAAAAACACCAAGGACAACCCAGAGGCATTAACAAGCCGATACAGGGTAAAGCTTAGATTAATTAAGGAGTTGAAAAAGCAGATGACACAAGCAATTCAGCCTCAACAACGCGGAATTCTGTTGAGCGAAGCCGCATTGCACCAGGTAAAATCCCTCCGGGACAGGCAAGGCACAGATTTCTGCTTACGGGTAGGAGTCCGTCAGGGTGGCTGTTCTGGGATGTCTTACATGATGGACTTTGAAGACACTAGCAAGATCACCCCGCAGGATGAAGTTTTTGACTATGATGGCTTCAAGATTGTCAGCGATCGCAAGAGTTTGTTATATCTCTACGGCTTAATGCTCGATTACAGCGATGCCATGATTGGTGGTGGCTTTCAATTCACTAACCCTAATGCCAACCAAACTTGCGGTTGCGGCAAGTCATTTGGGGTTTAGTCAAAAGGAGCCGGTCACGTGCGAGGGTTTCCACCATTGAGTCAACTCGCTCTCAAAAATCAAGAGTCAAGGTTTTTTGACTCTTGACTATTGGTCTATGACTATTGAATCATGACTAATGACTATTAACTAATGATTATTGACAAATTTACTATGACTCAAACAGTTGAATCCCTGTTTGATACAGGTCTGGAACGCTATAAAGCAGGAGAAGCAGTAGATTCTTTAATCCCTGTATTTAAAGAAGTGTGCGATCGCGCTCCTAAAACGAGTGCTGCTTGGATCTGTTTGGCGTGGTTGTATCTACTCGATAACAAACCCAACTTGGCTTACAAAGCTGCACAGAAGGCAGTCAAGTTAAATCCACAAGACCCACAGGCTAGAGTCAATCTCGCCTTAGCAATGCTGGAAACAGGTCAAAAAGGTTTACGAGAACATATTGACGTAGTACAACAGTTAGTTTATGTCAACCCAGAATGGCGCGATGAAATAAAAAGCAGTATTGAAGACGGTTTAAGTAGAAAACCAGATTGGCAGAGTTTGATCAAAGTCAAAAATTGGCTGTTGGAGGAGTGAGAAGTTAGGAATTGGGAGTGAGGAGTTAGGAGTGAAATTCAAGTTGGCAAATCCTCACTTCTAACTTACCCATCACTTAGTTACCAGTCGTAAAATTTGGGGCAATTAGATCAAAGGATAAATGAAAGATAAATTGTTAAATTGGCTAAACACGATTTTAGTCGCAGATGTTTTTTTAGTTTTGTTTGGTTTTGTCTGGTTAGCGATCGCTGCGATCGGAGATTCTGTAGGTGTAAATCTGGGTTTGGATTTGTGGCATCAACTCTGGCAACCCGTGTTTAATCCAGCGATTGGCATCCTCATGGGCGGTGCGATTCTCAGCGGTATTATCAGTTGGGTTTCAAGAAAATTTCTATCTAGTCAATAGTTAAGGGATTGGGCATTGGTCATAGGAAAGAGGCAGAGGGGCGGGGTGCGGGGGGCAGAGGGGAAAATTCTTCTCCCTTGCTCCCTGCTCCCTGCTCCCTT
>NZ_WBKL01000037.1:0-1768 GCF_015714705.1 Nostoc sp. NZL
GGCAGGGGACAGGGGGCAGGGGAAAAGGTGCAAACCAAGCCGAATTGTGGGCAAAAGCCCCTCTGCTCCTTGTCTTTCTTGTTTGAGAGCAACACCCCTTGTAGGTGGTTTTTCCCCCTGCTCCCTGCTCCCTGCTCCCCTGCTTTTTCACGAGAAGGGAGTAGGAAATGAGGAAGACAAGAAAAATCCCCAATCCAAAATTGACTCAACCCGTGTAATTTTAGTGCGTCATGGTCAGAGTACCTACAATGCCCAAAAGCGCTATCAAGGAAGTTGCGATGATTCAGTGTTAACTGAGAAGGGGCGCAGCGATGCTTACCAAACTGGGGTTGCTCTCAAAGGAATAGAATTAGATGCAATTTATATAAGTCCTCTCCGACGAGTCAAGGAAACTACATTTGAAATTCTAGAAGGGATGGAAGTAGAGGAGCAGAAGAGAATATTTACATCTTCCTATCTCAAAGAAATCGATATGCCCACATGGCAGGGACTGACATACAAATACGTACAAGAAAACTTTGCGGCAGATTATCGCTGCTGGAAGGAGCGACCACATGAGTTTCAGATGGCAGAACCGCAGCCAGAAAAGCATTTAAAAACAACAGGTGTAGCGGTTGCAACATGTGTACAATGCTATCCCGTACTAGATTTGTACGATCGCGCCCATCAATTCTGGCAGGAAATTCTGCCGCGTCATGTTGGCAAGACTATTCTAATTGTCAGCCACAGTGGCACAATTCGCGCATTAATCAGTACTGCGATCGCCATGAAATGTGAAAAATATCATGTCCTCCAGCAATCAAACTGTGGCATCAGCATTCTGAATTTTCCTACACCCGGTGAACAGCAAGGGCGACTGGAGGCAATGAATATTACCACCCATTTAAGTGAAATCATCCCCAAGCTAAAGAACGGTAAACAAGGTCTGCGTCTACTTGTAGTACCAGCCACAGGCACAGCGCCACATTTAATTCATCAGCTAGCTGAACGCTTTCAGACAATACCAATAGATTTTAGTCTCAGCAGTGATTTGGATAGTTCCCAACAAAACGCCGAGCAACTGCTTAAATATCATCCAAAAACCGTGCAACTTCAAGTACTGCGGCAAGATTTTCTCGCCATCTGGCAGCAAAACCTCTTATCTAAACGCGCCGTAGTGCCATCAAATGACATAGATTTAACCCGTCCCACAACTGGATTAGTAGTTGCTTCTCCCTCCGTCATCGAAAATATGCTGGTTCATATCTTGGACACTTCACCAAAGTATTTGCAAGTGATTCCCGACACTCTTAGCGTTGTTTATTATCCTCTAAAAAGCTCTTTCCCTGTGTTGCAAGCCATGAATATTACTTAATTTGTCATTTGTCATTGGTTAAAGGCTCAATTTCCGAGTTCAGAGGCTCAACGTTCAAGCTAAAAGGCTCAACTTTCAAGCTAAAAGGCTCAACGTTCAAGCTAAAAGGCTCAACGTTCAAGCTAAAAGGCTCAACGTTCAAGCTAAAAGGCTCAACGTTCAAGCTAAAAGGCTCGACGTTCAGGCTAAAAGGCTCAACGTTCAAGCTAAAAGGCTCAACGTTCAAGCTAAAAGGCTCAACGTTCAAGCTAAAAGGCTCAACGTTCAAGCTAAAAGGCTCGACGTTCAGGCTAAAAGGCTCAACGTTCAAGCTAAAAGGCTCAACGTTCAAGCTAAAAGGCTCAACGTTCAGGCTAAAAGGCTCAACGTTCAGGCTAAAAGGCTCAACGTTCAGGCTAAAAGGCTCAACGTTCA
>NZ_WBKL01000014.1:0-22189 GCF_015714705.1 Nostoc sp. NZL
GTCTTGCCATCCGCAGCCATTAGTAATGTGTGTGCACGCCGAATTTCTCTGGCTTTTGCTGAACCCTTTTTGACTAGAGCCAGTAGTTCTTCCCTCTGTGATTCACTCAGATTAATTTGATACTTTTTGCTCATACACCCTTTTTCCTTCTTCTGCGATCGCTTGTCTGCTTGTGAATACCAATGCATCCACATTGCTATTTAATCACACTTGATTATAACCCCGCAAAATTAATGGGACAGACCACTAGTAGTTCATATCATTAGTTTTGAAGGTTAGATAAGTTTGTAGTCAGGACTTTAGTCCTGGAATTTTAAGCACTTCAGTGCTTAAAATTGAGCGATTTATCGCTCACTACAAACCTTGCAAAATTAATGAGATAGATGACTATGATGGTTGGAGTTTGCAGTCACCAGGACGTTCACTTTCAGGTAGTGCAAATTTTAAACTGTCGCCAGAGTCAGTAGTGCCAAAGTAGTCGCTGGGAGCATCCTCAAACCCATCCGCTGCTTCAGTTTGGACACCACATAACAGAGTTTTCACCCAAAGGTCATCCCGACCTACTTCTCTGAAGTATTCATTTGGAGGATCTGTTGCTGGAATTACAAAACGCTGGGCAAACAAGTCGGGATTTTGCGCCAGTAACGCCACATCAAAACCCCAGTTACGGTTAGGAGGCATATAATAAGGCGCTTCCCCAGCAGGACTACTACCTATAGAAGTACTATCTGATGTGTAACCAGGTCTATTAGAATTCAGAATTCTAATAAAGATACTGTTATTGGCAGTGGCAGTAAGAGCATTAGGGTTAGAAGAGGTTGCAGGAGCAGTTGTTGGTCCTGGTCTGACAAGAACTTGGAACGGTGCAGTAGCATAGATACTGCGTTTAAATTGGATGAATGAACCGTTGATATTGGCATTAACCCCATCCCAATTTTCTAAGAAACGCACAAAGTTATGCAAACCCCCATTGATTTCGTAGCTAGTTGCACCCACACGAGCCGGAGTATCACCAGCTGCAATTACTAGATTAAAAGTTGTTTCACTTGCCTTAGACAACCATCTAGTATTTTTAACGACAGTGGATAATCCTCCTGCTAAACTGGCGTAATCTTGATCTTGAGGTCCTGTAGTGGTTGTTACCTGTAATTGCAATACAGGTTCTAATAGCGGCTGGTACAACGCATTTCTAATGGGTGTAGTCGTGAATGGCGATGTGGCTCCGGGGAAATCCCTAAGCGAACCAGAAGCTGGTAATTGAGGATACCTGTAGAATATACGATGAGTGTTATCGTATTTTATCTCACTAGTGTTGAACACTGGTGCGGTAGTAGAAGTACTTGTTGTGGTTGCAAACCATAGCGCATTAGGCGCTATGTCAGGTATACTAGCTGGTTCTACTGCACCAGATGTGATAACTAGCGGCAGTTCTTTTACTACACTTGATTTAATACCTAGCGGAATGGGAGTACCTTGATTAAAACTGCTGAAAGCCACATTTGAAGCATTAGCCAGCTTGGCAAAATCAGAAGCATAATTAGGATCGGTTGTTAGTATATCGTATTTACGTTTGAACGCAACCCTACGAGCAAATCCTTCAAAACCAGCCCTTGGCGATCGCGCAGTTGTACCAGCTAAGAGGTTGTTAGGATCTGCATCTATTACTTGACTAGACCTTTTGAAGATGTCTGCTATCTCCAAACCATTGGTTGGATCTTGATCATTGGTTTCATCATTATCATTATCTAAACCCACATACCAGTCACCTGGTTCACATTGTGAAACTGGTATCCTGAAGCACATTTCCATGACATATTCTGGGAAACTTCCTCGCCGCTGAATGGGTGTGACAAAGTTGTTCAAGTAAGAACTGTTATTGTCAGTACCAGTGGGAGTACCCTTGTAGTAGGTATCACCACCAGAGTCAGTGAAGAATTTAGATGAAGTGACGAAGTTGTTATTCCAGAAACCCACCCTCAGGCGGCTGAGTACGATGTTAGGGTCACTTCCTTGGTTATTTCGCAAGTCGTAATCACCCTCATTGCGAAAACCTTCGCGGAAGTTACCAGAAAGCAAGGTAACAGCATCAGCAATTACTGATGCTGATCGCCAGGTTTCTCCAGTTGTGCAATTGGGTAGTCTAGAGTCTGCCGGCCGACAAGCAAAGTCAGGATCGCGATTTGCCGCAGCGCGAGTGTAAAATTTACTATCGTAAGTAGCATCACTGGGAGGAGGTAAAAGACCCGCATCTTTAAATTCTTGCTTGGTATGCAGATTAAAATTGCCTTTAACATAAGCTGGCAGGTCAGTTGCTAAAACTAAGCCTTTTTCTTCTGCTCTGTAATTGTTTTCGCGGCTCAAGTCACTGCCATTAATCAACATAATGGCGTTGGGTCGCCGCTCTGGATCAAGCCTGTAGTCAGTAGCACTGACATTTTCACTTGAGTTACTGGCATCTTTTTGAGCATCATCACGAGATGCATAGATAATGCCACTATTAGGTAACAGATATTCGTTAGACCAAGTACCAGCGATTGAAGTTGTGCGAAGCTTATTTAAATCTATGACAGTGGCACGAATTTCTAAAGGTTGGCGCTGTTCAACTTCTAAATTGTAGTTTCCGGTTAATGTGCCACCTTTATCTATAGCTTTAATTTGTCTGGCATCAAGAAATGTAGTTTCCTTAATTGCATCATTAGGAACATAAGTTTCACTCGTTGAGAGAGTTCCATCGGCAATTTCTATTGCACAAATTGTCGAATCAATTGCTGATTGCTCAGATAATGTGAGGTCTTTATCTGTTGCTTTGAGTAGTGCTTGCCGCAGTAGCGGATTTACAAAACGACCGTTGGGAAATGTCAAGTTGGCTTGATACTTTAAGCGATCTAGCAAAGCTACAGCAGTGTTCGTTACATCATCAGCATTCCCCGCAGTTGTAAACAACCCACTGGTTAGCGTCTGTCCTCTAGTTATTTCATCAGATGTAGTATCGGAAATTTCGTAAACGATCCCATTATTAGAAGCTGCTGCTGTTGTTGAAACGAGGGGATCGTAGGTGTTTGTGGTTGCTGTTGTCTGATTAGTGGGATTGTAATAGCTGCTGACACAGGCTATAGGTTCTTGATAATGATCTGCTATAGTCGCCTGAGGATCATAGGAATCACGGTTGTAGTGATAAACTGCTGTGGCACGCATCACCAAATGCCCACGTGTTGGAGTACCGTCGATAGGATTAGCAGGATCAGGCACTAGCATGGGCATAGTGTCAGGCCAGACTACTAATGATGAAGTAGTAGGTAGTCCAGAACCTGTACTTCTATAAATTCCTGCACCTGTAACTACTCGTAATCCACCAACTACATCAAGAGCATCAGCGCGGGGTGAAGCGGCTGCTATTTCCCAGAATCCGTCACGTCCAGTCACCCCTAAATCTGCCAATTGTTTGACGCTAGTAGTACGAGTACGATCTTTAGTAGTGCTACCTGTCCATTTCACACCAGTAATAGTTTCAGGTTCTTCCTCTCCGACAAAAATTCCTTTTGTGCTGTCCCATCTGAGTTCAGGTAAATTGTTACCTACTACAATGCGATCGCCTAAGCGTGATTCTATGACAGGAGAAGTTTCTAAGGTTGCTGGGTCTGTAGCAGGTAACTCTGATGTAGTTAGCGTTAGTGTTGTATTGGTATTCGTGGGATATATCCAGCTATCTGGTGGACGTAATGCGTTACTTCTTGCTGAACTGTCATATCCTGCGAGAACATTTGCTGTAGTAAAACTACCAACACCATCAGTACCATAAGGTACTTCATTAAATGGTACGCGTCGGGTACGTTTTTTGAAGTAGATTTCCAGTTCTTCTCGACGTACCTTGTTAGAATCTAAACTTGGGTCGGCTGCAATCCGCTTGCTTTTATTATCTTCGACCTCTTGGGGGTCAGTAGTTGTAGCGTGAGCGAATTGTGCATTTACTAACAAGTCGATTCGTTGAGCATAAGCCTGACTGTTATAAGCAATTTGATTTGGGTTATTCGAGGTAGATTTATTTGTACTTGCAAGTGATGTTTGTGTAGGGACATCATTTTCTCTAAATAAATCTACTTGAACTGCCCCAATATCTGAAGCACTTATTGGCCCATTACCTGCAACATTACCACCAACAACTATTCTGCCATTTTCTCGCTCGTAATAACAAGAATATCTACTGCTGACCTGGAATAGCGTAATATTTTGATTACTTCTACCCATCAATAGATTACTGTTGGTAAAAATGCGCCCATTCAAACGAAATCTAGGACCAGGTGTAATATCTAAGTCATCTTCATAAACAACAGCATTATTAGTAATGGGAACTTGACTACGGTCTTGTTGCATTTCTAAAGCCGAGAAACCCTTGTTACCCTGATACTTCTCATATTTAGTTGTATCAAGAAGAGTAGCTTGGGTAATATCACTAATGGGAACCGTTGCTGTATATACGAAAAAGCTTTTTTTCAATTCACCAGTTGGTAACTTATACCAACCAGAAGCGCCTACCAAGCTGGCACTAGTCTCACCAGCTACATCACAAGCTCCACCTGCCTTAGCTGGTAGCATAGGAGGCGTTCTAGCATCCAGTGGACTTCTCTTTCTCTCTTGAGTTGTACCAGTTTGGGGGGGAGTGCGGAAGTAGATACCGTAGAGAATAAAGCTATCAAATTTACCATTATTATCTGTATCGGCAGGAAATTTCCAGGCTGTTTGTAAGTTTTCTTTATTCTCTAAAATGACACTACTATCTGCTTCAATCGTATCGTCTCTATCAAGGTCATAAGGCAGGCTTATGGGAGTTTCATCACCAAACGTATAGACAGGAAGTTTATTAGTTAAGGTACTGTATAGTGTTACGTTTGATGGAACAGAACGTGGCAGAGTCGGGTCGGCAAATAGTGCAGTGATTTTGGCTTTAGCTCTCTCTAGAGCAGGGGTAGCAGCTTGTATTGTCGCTTCATTCACCCGAACATTACTAGCATTTTTGGAGCGTTCAAAAGACCGGAATAAAATTGCAGTTGTTAACAGTACAACTACCAACGTTACCATCGCTACTGTTGGTAACACAAAGCCAGCATTTGCCGATCCGCGTCTTCTCTTCGTGCCAAAAGAAGCTCGCAGAAGCCAAATAATTTGCTTGTTAATTGCAGATAAGAATTGCTTGCTAATTTGTTTGAAGGTTTTTTGAATTGCCTTGACTAGCTGACGTTTTCGAGACATAGCTGCTTCCCTGTCAAGTGACTTTTAGCGGTTTTTGTATTTTTTCGACATCTCTCATATTTAGCCTGCAAAGCTTTTTTACAGGCTAAATATGAGACTATATTTCTCTAACTAGTGCATCTGGTTTTAATAAGTTCCAAATCAAGTAACTACAACAAAAGACAATTTATTTAAAGTTATATCATTTATAAATTGTTTATTTATTCGGTAAACACTGATTTTTTCATAATTATTTAATTCAAGTTGCATAAGGAATAAGAGCATAACTTCACAGTACAATTGCGGAAATGTATTTTATTTGAAGGCAAATTTATGAAGATGTTGTTAGCAAAGTAAACTTATAATACCCACCGTTAAAGGAAAGATATCAATTGGGTGAAAAATAATCAGATGTTCGGCTCATATACCCGACTTTTTAAAGAAGTCGGGTATCTTGTTGTTCGACATCCCTTTCGTTAATTACTAATTATTTACTAGCTTGTATAGCAATTCTTGTTATCCTGTGGGGAACTGCTACGCATTTATGGATGCAGGGAGCAATGCTTGTGAAAACCATACATAAATCTACTTTCTAGACTTCAAGGTTTTTTGTAATGGCTTGCTACTAGCGCCTAACCCAGCACAACCATCGAATACTAGAATTTAAGTAAAGCGGTGCGTTAGCCAAAGGCTAACGCAGCCTACCAAAACTGCTGTATTCAGTGCAATTGGGAACCACCATAATTCCCCTCTTCCTAGAAGCGAGGAAGGGGGGATGGGGTTCTACGCGCTAAAGTATTTTGCTAGTGGGTGGTAAGCAATAATCGCAGTGGTAGACTGTTCTGGATAAAGTTGTTCACTTTCATCCATATACAAGTTAATTCTGTCAGTCTGCAATAACTCCAGTTGCTTGTACTGGTCTTGGATATTTGGACAAGCTGGATACCCAAAGCTATACCGTGAGCCACGATAGCGTTGTGCCAATATATCCCGAATATTATCGGGTTCTTCAGCAGGAAAACCTAACTCTCGGCGAATTCTGGCGTGTGTCCACTCCGCCACAGCCTCCGCCACCTGCACCGCCATACCGTGAAAATACAGATAATCTGTGTATTGATTATTTGCAAACAACTTTTGGGCGAACTCTGTTGCAATCTCCCCTACAGTCACCGCCTGCATCGGGAACACATCAATAATTCCTGACTCCTTTGGTGCAAAGAAATCTGCTATGCACAGCCGTCTTAAAGACTTCTGTCTGGGAAACTCGAAAGTTGCAACCTGTTGTGATTGGTTTTCTGAGTCATATATATGTAGAGAATTCCCCTCAGATTGACAAGGGAAATACCCATAAATCACCTGGGGATGCAACAGATTTTCCTCAAGAATCCGCTGTTTCCAAGTTTCTAAAACTGGGTACACTTTCTCAACTAAGAAAGCCTGATATTCTTCCTTAGATTGTTCCTTTGGTTTGCGGAATTGCCATTGTCCAGCAATTAAAGCTTGTAAATCTAAATGCCAGAATATTTCCTCAATGGGAATATCGCTAGGCTGCAATAACTGCGTTCCCCAGAAAGGCGGTGTTGGACGTTCAATATCTACAGCCACAGCTTCAGAACGTCTCGTATCTACTACTTTTGGTTCCGCAGATGTTTCCTCAGCAGTTGTAGTTACTGATTCTTTATTACCATTGGTCGAAACTTCAGCAGTTTCGACTTCATTCAAAAATCCCTGCAAATCTTCCCAGTTACCAGCAGCCTTTGCTGGCATTAATTTATCCATGAAGTGCAAGTCAGAAAAGGCATCTTTGCCATAAACAACCTTACCTTTGTAAGTGTTCTGGCAATCTTCATGCACAAATTTGGGAGTCAGCGCCGCACCACCTAAAATTACGGGGACACTAATTCCCTTTTCGTTGAATACCTCCAAGTTCTCTTTCATAAAGGCGGTGGATTTCACCAGCAAACCACTCATGGCAATACAATCAGCTTTGTGCTGTTCGTAAGCGTTGATGATGTTTTCTACCGGCTGTTTAATTCCCAGGTTAATCACCTTGTAGCCGTTGTTAGATAAGATGATATCTACCAAGTTTTTACCAATGTCGTGGACATCGCCTTTGACTGTGGCAATGATAAAGGTTCCCTTGGCATTGTTGCCTGATTCTGATTTTTCCATGAACGGTTCTAGAAACGCAACTGCCGCTTTCATGGTTTCCGCAGATTGCAAGACGAAGGGTAACTGCATTTGTCCAGAACCGAATAATTCCCCGACAACTTTCATGCCATCTAGCAGGAAGGTGTTGATAATCTCCAAGGGGGGATGTTCTTCTAAGGCTTTTTTGAGATGTTCTTCTAAGCCAATGCGTTCGCCGTCGATGATGTGACGCTTGAGGCGTTCTGGGATGGGAAGACTTTCATCTAAGGAGCGATCGCGTTTTGTTGTCACCCCAGCAAATACTGTGGTAAGCTCTCCCAAGGGATCGTAAACGCAAACATTACCTTCAAATTTTCGCTCATCATAAATCAACTGGCGACAGATTTCTTGATGGCGTTCTTCAATCTTAGAGAGCGGTAAAATTTTGTTAGCGCTGACAATGGCTGCATCCATTCCCGCCGTCGTCGCTTCGTGCAAAAATACTGAGTTTAGAACCATCCGCGAGGCTGGATTCAAACCAAAGGAAATATTGGAAACACCCAAAATTACATGACATCCAGGCAATCCTTCACGAATGCGCCGAATGGATTCAATTGTCGCTTTACCGTTTTCTCGGTCTTCTTCAATCCCGGTGGAAATAGGTAACGCTAGGGTATCAAAGAATATTTCTGTGGGTGGTATGCCGTATTCTACAGCTTGGCGGTATGCGCGTTGTGCGATCGCAAACTTTTTGTCTGCTGTCCTTGCCATCCCATCTTCATCGATAGTACCAATGACTACACCAGCACCGTACTTTTTCGCTAACTCCAGCACTTTCAAAAAACGCGGTTCCCCATCTTCGTAGTTAGTGGAGTTCAGCAAACACTTACCACCGGCAACCTTTAAACCCGCCTCCATCTTTTCCCATTCGGTAGAGTCAAGCATTAAAGGCAGTGTCACATTATTAACAATGCGCGAAACTAATTCGTGCATATCCCGCACACCGTCACGTCCTACATAATCGACGTTGACATCAAGGATATGTGCGCCTTCTTTTACTTGCGCCCTCGCCATTGAAACGAGTCCATCCCAATCTTCCGCATTTAGCAAATCGCGGCACTTCTTGGAACCACTGGCGTTGAGGCGTTCGCCGACAATCAAGAAAGAATTGTCTTGGTCGTATGGCTGAGTGGTGTAAATTGATGCTGCTGCTGGTTCTAAGCTAGGATGTCTAACTTTTGGCTTCAGACCTTTAGCTACTTCTGCCAATTGTTGAATGTGTTCTGGACGCGTCCCACAGCAACCCCCGATCACTTGGACACCCAAATCTTCAACAAAATGCATCAATGACATCCGTAATTCTAACGGTGTCAGGCGGTAGTGCGCTTGACCGCCGACGTTCTCAGGTAAACCCGCGTTGGGAATACAGGAAACGATGAAAGGTGAATGTTCTGCCAGATACTTGATATGTGGTTTCATCAAGTCTGGGCCAGTGGCACAGTTTAGACCGAGAATGTCAATTGGGTAAGGTTCCAGAATTGTCAGCACAGCACTGATTTCTGAACCAACCAACATTGTGCCCATGCTTTCCATTGTCACAGACACCATCAACGGTCTGCGATCGCCTTTTTTGGCAAATACTTCTTCAATACCATTCAGCGCCGCTTTAATTTGCAACACATCTTGGCAAGTTTCCACCAGGAATAAATCGACACCACCATCCCACAGCGCTTCTGCTTGTTCGGCAAAAGTAGCTTTCATGGTGTCAAAGTCAATATGTCCCAAAGTTGGTAGTTTCGTTGTGGGACCAATAGAACCTGCCACAAACCGGGGTTTTTCTGGCGTGGAAAATTCCGCCGCGACACGCTTCGCCAATTCTGCGGCTGTCTTGCTGAGGTAATAAGCTTGGTTTGCCAAGTCATATTCTGCCAGCACCAGGGACGTACTGCCAAAGGTATCGGTTTCAATTACATCTGCACCAGCGGCGAGAAAGTCGCGGTGAACCTTAGCCACAGCTTCAGGTTTAGTGTGAACTAAGTATTCGTTACAACCTTCATACTGTGGGCCGCCGAAGTCTTCAGCCGTAAGGTTTTGGGTTTGGAGGTTGGTTCCCATCGCCCCGTCGAAGACGAGGACTGGTCTATCTGGACTACGCAGGCGTTCAAGGAAAGAATGAGTCATATTTTCCTAGAAGAAATGAGGAAATCAAGTGAGTCTTGTGATACTCGACTTACTTTATTATTTTCCAAAATTTTGGGAGTTTCGGCAGTATGTAATGGAAAAATTCTTATATACTGAAGCATTTGATGTGCTTATATTACCAATATGCATAGTGGACTAGTTTATACAGAGGTCGTTCTATGGAAAGAAGGAAAATTTTGATTGCGACTAAAACGTACCCTTCAATTAGCACCAAATATCAAGAAACAGTCTGTCTGTACCAAATTCTTGAGATTGTCATCAATCAATCTGTTTAGCTGAAGAGGCGAGAAACATCAACGAAACCTCCATGAAGACTTACAATATTTGAAACTTCGGAATACATACTTCCAACTTTACCCGATTGATTGGTAAATAAATTGTGACAACCCACAATTATTAGTAGTTCCTGAGCGCGAGAAAATGCAACGTTAACCCGTTCTGGCTTCTTGGCAAATCCCACATCTCCTTTGCTATTGTTGCGAACCATACTCACAATTACGACAGGTCTTTCCATCCCTTGAAATCTGTCTACCGTACCAGTACGAATTTCTAATGAAGGAAAAAGTTCAGATTGCAGACGTTCATCAATTTTTCTTAATTGAGCGCCATAAAACGTAATTACAGCAATTTCTTTTCTTGGTTCACCATTCGCAACTTTAGAAGCCCAAGTAGTCTCAAATTGGTGACACAGAAGTTCAATCGCATCAATTTCTGGAGTATTAAAGTAAGAAGTTCCATTTCGTTGCTCTAAAAACTGATTTTCTATTGGCGTTTTTACCCAAAGAAGATGCTGAGATTCTTGGATAATTTCACCTGATAAATGATGTGCGCGCTTTGTGTCTGGCTCCAAAATACCAGATTCTAGTTTACCGTCATAGAACTGATTGATTGCTCCCATAATAAATGGGTGCATTCGATATTGTGTAGTTAGCATTTGTTTGATGCTTTCATCAGCAGATTCAAACTGACTTTTAAATAGTGATTCTTCTAAAAATTGTAGTTCATCTCGTGTATTACCCATTGTTTGAGCAACTTCTTCTACAGTGCTAGTATCAAGCATGGGTGGTAATTGCCGATGATCGCCTACCATGACTAACTTTTTACCTTTCAAGGCCGGGATTAGTAGCTCTGGTGGAGTACACTTACTAACTTCATCAATGATGACGACATCAAAGGATTTGAATTCTTCCGAAAAACCCCTATTTGCAGCTTGAACACAGGTGATACCGACGACATTGGTATTATCTAGATATATGCGCCTTAAATCGTCGCGATCGCGCTCATTTGGCTGCCTTAATTTTTTTATCCAATCTTGTACAAAATTTTGATATTTATTGAGATAATCTTCATCTTTTTTTAATTGTTGTTGCCAAGATTCAAAGCTGATATTTATGCTGCGTAATAACTCTATATTAAACAAGTCATCAGCAAATCTTTCTGATTTAAATTTATCCGGTATTGCTTGCCATTCTGTCAACCACCAGCTTCTTTCTTCTATTAAAGTTCCTGATGGCTGTGGTTGTAATTTTTGTTCTATTTCGCGTAGGCTAATTTGTAGTTCTTGAAGGTGCTGTAGGGAAGTTTCACTTTCTTGTTGTACCTTTGATAAATGCTCATAGAGAGAATTTTTAATCATCTCCAACACAGCAAAGGGTTCTAATAATGAAATTAAGTTTTCAAATTGACTAATGGAAGTTTCCCAAGAATGAACTTGATTTGAAAATTCTTGTGGCTGCTCCCAAATCTTTGATTGTGTTGCAAGATATTGCTCAGTTAGAATGCGTAATTGAGCAGGAATATTTTGTTGATTAAGTTCTTGTAAAATATTTATAACTCGTCCAAGCTGCAAGTTAGCGTCTTGCTGTGATTTTTCTACCTCAGCTTGAGTAATAGATATTTGCTGTTGGCTAACTTCATTTTTTTGAAGTTCGTTTAATACTCGTTGGAGATGCTGAAGCTGTTGATCGATTTCTGTTTTTACTTTTAAAACACATTGACGTGCATTTGCAAGGATTGTATCTAGCAATTCTTGTGTAATTCGGGTGAGAGTAGAGTCAATGTTATTCCATTCCCATGATGCACCATAAGTCCGTTGCATTCTAATTAAAAAAACCTGGGTATTCTCAACCAGTAATTTTCGCTGTTTTGGGTTGAGTAGCTGATAATTGTTAAACTGTTGATAGGTTTCTTGCCATTGGGTGCGATCGCTCTTTGATAGCACCATTGGAATCTGACTAAAATTTTGTTGTAAAAAATAGCTAAAGTTATGCTGTTTACCCCGCCTATCAGTAAAACCTCCGTCTATTTCATAAGCGATCGCTTTTGTCAATAACTCCCATTCTGGCAGATTGATTTTGTAAATTTTTGGTACTATTGGTAATTTTAATGTGTTAGCAAACATCAACAAACCTAGCGGCAAGTCTACTAAATTCTCTGTTATTGGTAAACCTGATTGATGACATTCTTTTAAAGTTTGATAGAGAAGAGAAGGTGCTGTAGATTTCCATTCTTTAACTGCTGAGATAATATAATCTATTTCGCGTTTGCGGTTTTCCCATATCTGGATTGTTTGGTGTATGTTTTGCAGTTTGGCAAGATATTTCTGATAATCTGATTGTAGCTGATTTAATGAGGCGAAATTTTGTTGGACAATCTGTACTGATGCTGCAACTTCTGATATAGCGTTACTTGCATTTTGAGCAGAAGTCAAAGCAGTTTTAAATCCAGAAATTTCTCTTGCTACAGTTTCACGCAACCAAGCCGCTAAACCAAAAGCACCAAGCGCCGGACGCACAAAGCCAAGTTCATCAGTATATTTTATGGTTTGACGAACATTTGCTAAAAATTCTTCTACAAAACTGTTACCTTCTGTGTAAGGCTTAAGAAGTGGTAAGAAATCTGTAACTTCTGGAGCTTCCCAGTTTATATTTGGTGCAGTATTGAGGACATTTTCTAGTCCTGCAATTAGTGATTCAACCTCGTTCTGTTTTTCTACAGTTTCGTTGTAAGATTTTTCTTGATTTTGAAAGTTTGCCTCTATCTTTATCTTATTCTTATTGAATTTACTTTGTTGCTGATTGAATTCTTCCTCTGCTTGGAAGTAGGCTGTAAATCTTTGTGATGATGCAAGTAATTGACTGAAAGTTTGGATATTTTCTAGCCGTTGAGTAAGATTATTTTCACAATCATTTGCTGTATTTTCTAACCATCTGCCAATCACTTGATCTTCTAAAAATGGCTGTCCTTCTTCCCCAACTTTTTCGGCTCTCCCCTTGCGTACAGCCCTGATTACTGGGTTGTGAACTAATCGACTCAGGGCGTTATCTACTGCTAAATTAGCTTGAGATGCGATTAATGTTCGTCCACCGCGAAGGGCAATTTGATAGCAAATCTCGGCAATTACGGTAGTTTTACCAGTACCTGGTGGTCCTTGGATAAGAACAAGATCCTTAGCGGCAAGTACCTTTTCTACTGCTGCTTTCTGACCAGGATTAGCAGAAGATAATAACAAATCTTGTGGTTGAAGTTCAACAGTTGTTTTGATTTGTCTAGCCTGAGAAGCATCGAATAAAAAGTTACCCAAATATGGGTTTTGGGTGTAACCATTATTCAAATCATCTAAAGCTTTTTTCTTGCGCTGAATTTGCTGGATGTCACCAACTGCCTCAAAACATAAAAATCCTGTATCTGGCAACTTATAACGCTCTGTTGCCATGAATTCAGCTAAGTCACGTTCTAATCTGAGGCTGATAATACAACGGTTGGGGTCAACTTCTTCAACAGTCCCTAATTGACGACCGCTAATCCAATTTTTGCCGACGGGAGCAGTTTCAAAAAGCTTTAAATCTTCGTTTTTTGTGCGTCTTGCTCGTTCCCAAAAGTTTTCTAATTCGAGGGAATTTTGATAAAAGCCGTCAAGGGTGGCTGAGGCTACATCAATTTCAAAACTGATTCGCCTTTTGAAGTTATAGTTATGACTTACGTAACGCACGCAAAATTGACGTGCTTTAGCGATTTTTTCCTCAATTTGCAAAAATGCTTTCCAAGCTTTAAGCTGATCTTCTGTGGGCACATTTTCGCCACAAACTGGCGCGGCGGCGATGCGTTTCAATGTTGCGGGTGGAATATCGAGATGATGCTGATGTTTAGGTAGCAAACGCAAGCGACAGGCCATAGCATAGCTATCGGCGTGACCCCGTGAGGGTTGTAACAACTGAGCCGAAAGTATTTTTATACCGTCACGTCCATCTTTTGGTACAGCCGCTCTAAATCCTAATGTTTTTCTGAGCTTCTCAAGTCTTGCGGGTAATGGAAAATCATCGGAGTCTGTTGCTATTGTCAAATCCCAAATTTCTTCTCTTGCTTCTTTTCCCGCGCCTTTACGACGCACGTAAAATAGGGAGGGCTTTTTCCCAACACATTCCAACATTAAGTGATTGGCGCGATCGCGCCGCTCCCTAAAATCGGGATATGATTTCAGGGCAGCTTCACCTTCAAGATGGCGAATAAAACTATCAATTGCTGAAGCTATAAACATATAGCCCCAATCTTCAGAGTTTGTTTTAGCTTTAGAGGATTTTGCTGTTAGTTTATTTGCTATTGCACGAATACGTTCTGCATCGGATTCTGAGATTGTACTGGTATGGCTTTTGACTATAATTTTGAGCTTTTCGCAAATTAATAATAGCTTCTTGCTATCCAAATTTAATTCTTTTGCTAGTTCGTATATTCTGAGTTTGCCGTTGTTCATCCAGTACTGCCTTTGCCAACAAAATAGGGTTTAAATTTAAAAACGCAAAGGTAAGCACAGAGGAGCGCAAAGTTTATTTTAGTCTTATTCGCTACGAATTAAATTTGGTAATACTCTGCGTACCTTTGCGTTCCTCTGCGTTTAAAAACTTTACGATTTCGGTTACTATTACCCGTTAAATGACTATAGTTTGTACTGATGGTAAACTTCGCTAGCGGCCCGATGCAACAGGGAATGCCGCCAGACTAAAGATTTCAGATCATCAGCATAACCGCCGCCAATGACGCAGGCAACTGGATAACCGCAACTCATACAGGTACTCAAAACCTGCATTTCTCGGCGAAAAATGCCAGCATCTGTTAAGGCTAATTTTCCTAAGCGATCGCCTATATGAGGGTCAACACCTGCATCATAAAATACTAAGTCTGGCTTGACTTTAGATAGTAAATCTGATACATAATTCGCCAAAGTTTGTAAATATGCGTCATCTTCCATTCCCACTGGCAACGGAACATCCAAATCGCTGTTTTGTTTAGTACCGGGGAAATTGACTTCGCAGTGCATGGAGAAAGTAAAAACGCTGTCGTCGTTTTGGAAGATAAAAGCTGTGCCGTCTCCTTGATGGACATCCAAATCGACAATGAGGATTTTTTGGACGAGTCCGAATTTTTGTAAAACGCGACAGGCGATCGCTAAATCGTTGAAAATACAAAAACCAGACCCATAACTAGGAAAGGCATGATGAGTTCCACCAGCCGTATTACAAGCTAAACCCTGTCTTAGCGCCAGTTTTGCAGTGAGTATCGTACCACCTACAGCTACACAGGTACGATTTGCTAATGCTGGACTCCAAGGCAAACCAATGCGTCGCTGTGCTTTGGGGTCTAGGGTTCCCTCACAGTAAGCTTTAACGTAGCTTGGGGTGTGGACTAATTCTATTAACTCTGGCGGGGGACGTTCGGGGGTGTAAAACTGTTCTTGATTAGCTACACCATCAGTTAACAGTAACTCGTAGAGTTGTCGGAACTTAGACATCGGGAAGCGATGTCCTTCAGGTAGGGGAGCAATGTAATCTGGGTGGTAAACAATTGGCAAGTCCATAATCCAGAAAATCTCAAACAGCTAATCCGACAACTAACAAGGTAAAATTTAGCCATAATCGCAGCAACTATGCTGTTATCCTAAATCTAAAATTACAAATTTAAAATTGATATGATGGAATGGATTACACCGATAGCATTTATTCTAGCTGGCTTACTGGCTGGATTAATTGGTGAAAAAGTTATCTTCAAAAAACTGGAAACATTCGTTAATAATAAACGAATTGCCGGGGGTAATATTATATTTCACTCTCTGCACCGCATGACTTTTATCTGGTTTGTCATTGGCGGTTTTTTTTGGGCAATTCTGAGTTCTCCCCTTAAGCCAGATATTGCGATCGTACTGCAAAAAGTGCTGACGATCGCACTACTGTATTCAGTAACCCTTTTCTTAGCCAGATTGACTGCTGGTTTTGTTAATTTATTTATTCGCAGAACAGAAGGAGTTCCCACATCACTAATTTCTAACCTTGCTAAGATTACTGTTTTAGTTTTGGGAACATTAATTATATTGCAAACAGTGGGTGTTCAAATTACACCGATAATCACAACTTTAGGGATTGGTGGTCTAGCAGTTGGTTTGGCACTTCAAGATACCTTAGCAAATTTGTTTTCTGGCTTTTATTTAATTATTTCTAAGCAAGTTAGAACCGGAGACTATGTAAAATTAGATGCTGGGCAAGAAGGATATGTCATAGATATTTCTTGGCGCAATACGACAATTAAAGAAATCTCAAATAATGTAGTAATTGTTCCCAATTCTAAATTGTCTTCTGCGATTTTCACAAACTATCATTTACCCGCAAAGGAAATTACTTTAACAATGGATGTGGGTGTCAGTTATGATAGCGATTTGGAACAAGTTGAAAAAGTAACTGTAGAAGTTGCCAAAGAAGTCATGCAAGAAATTGCACCTGAATTAAAAGAAAGTGAACCATATATCAGATTTCATACTTTTAATGATTTTAGTATAGATTTTACGCTTTATATGCGCGTAAGTGAATACTTTGATCAGCGTATTGGTAAACATTTATTCGTTAAAAAATTACACAAGCGCTATCAGCAAGCAGGAATTCAAATTCCTTTTCCGATTAGAGAAGTGTATAATATTCAAGATAATTCAGCTATGGAACAAAATTAGCCCTGGCGACTAGAAGTCGCACGCCAGTTGCTCATGGGGAAATCCCCTTGGCGCTAGCCTCTCCCTTTGGGAGAAGACCGCACTGGCTTGGCTACATAGGCAAAACCCGCCTGCGCGGGTTGAAAACCTTGATTCTAATCGCTAGAGCTAGATGCAAGATGTGAGCTAACTTAGATTGCTAATGCTCGTTTTTCTAATGGTAATTCAAAGCGATCGCCTGGTTTCGGCTCAAGTACTTGCGTCGAAAGATTGTTTTTCTCTAGTAACGAGCGAAATTCTTCAGCATTTCCTTTAGTCTGAATTAATTTCATCAGTAATCCCTCAAAGGACACATCCCCACCAGCCGCAGTAGGTAATATTACTTGAGGTTTTAACGACTTTACTACTTCTAAAGCACTATTTTTACCTTTAATAATCGGCCCAAGCAAAGGTAGGCTCATGTCAATAAATGGTGTAATCACTACATCGATAGGTGCAGCTTGCTGAAGTTGTGGAGAATGATACCCATGAGGCTCGTAGTATACAGTTAAACCACTCTCCAATTCTTTGAGGAGATAACTATTTTCCACCAGAGTGGGGCCAATAGGGGAGCCGGGGAAAGCCTTAATTTCAATTTGATTATTTAAAGTGAAAGTTTCACCATGAGCCAATACCGTTACCTGGGTGTAACCTAATTGCTGCACTACCTTGGCTGCATTGGGAGAAGCTACAACCTTGATGCTGTGATCCAGTAGCTTCAGCGTTGGTGGATGAGCGTGGTCTTCTAAACCTTGAGATAGCAGGATCAGATCAATGTTATCTGGTATTGGACGCTCTTGCGATCGCGAACCTTTAAATAGCCATTCTAAATTACTAAAAATTAACGAGCCAACCAGCCAAGGGTCAATTAATATTCGTTTCCCGCCGATTTCCAGTAACCAAGTATTGCTGTCTAACCAAGTTAAAAACATAAATTTTGTGAAGATAACGCCTACCTTCATTATCAATCGTGTCAGCTTTCTTAGTAAGCACTAAGTCCAATACTTACATTTGTCCAGTCAAGTCTACACACGGAGTTTTTTTAATGTCTGATCTTGGTTTGACTCACATTGCACTTGCAGTCAGTGATGTTGATGCAAGTATCTCATTTTATGCAAAGTATGCTCAGATGACAGTTGTGCATCATCGCATTGATCAAGCGACTCAATCAGATGTTGCTTGGATTAGTGACCTGACTAGACCTTTTGTGATTGTCCTAATTAAAGTACCTAAAGTAGAAGGCGCACTTTTACCACAATCCCATCTTGGAGTAGCTTATCCGAATCGTGAGGAAATTGATCGCCTGTGCAATGAGGCACGCACTGAGGGAATACTGCTGGCTGGACCAAATGACTTGGGCCCTCCAGTTGGTTACTGGGCTTATCTTCGAGACCCAGATGGTCATACACTAGAAATTTCCTATGGTCAGGAAATTAGTTTTACAGTCGAGCAAGCTAGAGACGCGATTAATCGCGCCTCTTAAAAAAATAGTATTACCTGTTACCAGGAGTGCGTCCACCTTCATCGTTACTGCCACCGTGAGGACGGGAATTACCTGGGTCACAGCCCTCAGCACCATTACCAATTCCTTGGTTGCAATTGCGACGCGGTTTAACGCCCTGGGTCGAAGTTTCAGTCTGCTCCTCAACTGCAACTTGTTGTTGTCCAACTATGTACTGTGAGGAAATTTTTGCTACCTGTCCAGTGCTAGACAGGGCTTGGTATAGCAAAGCAGATACTTCAGACCTGGTTGCTACCCGTTCAACATTTAGCAAGTTCACATTGGGATAGTTGACGACTATACCGCGTTGTGTTAGAGCAGCAATCAGACTTCGATATTCACGGCGAATAGTAGTTGCATCGCTGTAAACAGATAAGATTGTGTCCGTAGAACTGCTGCTTTGATAATTTAGTCCCCGCGCTAATGCTACCAAAATGTCAAGGCGAGAAAGGCTTTGACTGGGGTTGAAATCTTTGCCAATAACAGCGTTTAAAAAGCCCATTTGATAAACTTCGCTGATGGCATTGTAAGCCCAATATTGAGTTGAGACATCTTTAAATGCGATCGCTTGGCGAATTTTCCCCTTGGTAAACGCTTTCCGCAGCATTGCCGCAAATTGGGCACGAGTTACTGGTGCATCCGGGCGAAAAGTCCCATCAGGAAAACCTTCGAGAATTTCCATTGAGGCCAATTCGGCAATAAAATCTTTAGCCCAATAGTCTGTGGAAACATCAGAAAACCCAACTTGGAGAGCGCGAGACATCCCAACTTGGCGATAATTCATCAGCATTTGGCTGATGTCGTAGCTAGAGTTATCGCTGACTTCAATCACCTGCACCAAGCTGCCAGGAGTAGCTTGTAAAGCTTCTGCCAAGTCGGAACTAAAGACGCTCACGAAGGACTGACGCACTAAAGCATACTCACCCTGAGTGAAAGAGGTGGGATAAACGCTGGTTCCTGCAATTTTTGACAAGCCTTCTACTTGGAACTGACTACCTTGGAAAGTTTGGGAACTACTAAGGAAACTAACACGTTGGTCGCTAACTTGGGTGAAGTAGTCGTAGGTGGTGGTACCTGCGTCAATAGTGCCGTTTTGGTCAGCATCAACACCATAAACAGTGCGAACGACTTGGTATTCTGTAGGTTTGGCTGACAAAACCAGGTTAACTGTAGTATTTGCCGACAAACATTCAAATTCGCTGTAGCCAATAAAGCGGTTTTGAATATCATACAATCGCACGACGATGCGATCGCTAGCTTTTAACCCCTTAGCAAATTTTGCTTTTTGCTTAATCTTGTACTTGTAATCACCCAAAAACCGCTCTTTTAAATAGCCCTTGCCACCTTTACTCTTGACAGAAATGCGAGCAATCACCTCAGACAAGTTACCGGATGGTTCCCAAATAGCAAGGCTAAAACCTGTTTTTTTCCCTTTTGCAGAAACACTACTAGTGCGGCTTTCTGTGGTGATAGTTTGGCGCTCAATAGTAGTAGTACGACTCCTTGTTTCTACTTTTTTATCGGCTAAAAGTTGTTGATTTGTGGAATTATTAGATATTTGGGCGACGGTGGTAGAGAACCCTGAAGTTGCATAGGCAGAAGCTATTGGCGAAAATATTGCCACAGAGGTTGCAGCTAGAACAAACTTGCTCATTTGAGCAAAGTAATTTTGATTCATGTATTTCATCTCACACTACCATTCGTCTAAATAGTCACAGGGGTATTTGGTATCCCTTGACTTATTAATCCCTTGGGGTGGATGGAACTAACATCTAATCAGTGGGGAGAGACGCGATTAATCGCGTCTGTACGGAGTAGGGAGTTATGAGGTCAGAGAACATTACTATATTAAAGAAACACTTTATTAATCTTAATAATGACTGTCACGACACAGCAGCTTGCAACCCAAGACGCTTTTGAAAAATTCATTTGGACTTGGCAGGGTTACAAAATTCAGTACACTGTCATGGGTACCGGACGACCTTTGGTACTGGTTCACGGCTTTGGTGCTTCTATTGGACACTGGCGGAAAAATATCCCAGTTTTAGCTGATGCTGGCTACCAGGTATTTGCCATAGACCTTTTAGGTTTTGGCGGTTCCGATAAAGCGCCCATTGATTACACTGTGGAAGTTTGGGTGGAGCTGCTGAAGGATTTCTGCACAGCACATATACACGAACCTGCTGTATTTATTGGCAACTCCATCGGCGCACTTTTGAGCTTAATAGTACTGGTGGAACATCCAGAAATTGCTGCTGGTGGTATTTTAATTAACTCTGCGGGTGGGTTGAGTCATCGTCCCCACGAATTGAACCCGCCGCTACGTGTTGTCATGGCAGCTTTTAATCGGTTTGTGCGATCGCCAATTACAGGTAAATTTGTCTATAACCGTATCCGTCAAAAAGCTCAAATTCGTCGTACTCTCTACCAAGTTTACCGGAACCGTGAAGCCGTCACTGATGAATTAGTCGATTTACTTTATACTCCCTCTTGCGACCCAGGAGCGCAACAAGTCTTCGCCTCCATTCTCACAGCCCCTCCCGGCCCAAGTCCAGAGGAACTTTTGCCAAAAGTAGAACGTCCTCTATTAGTAATTTGGGGTGCTGATGATCCCTGGACACCAATTACCGGGGCCAAGATTTACGAAGAAGCGCGTGAGAATGGCAAAGACATCAAAATTGTTCCCATTCCCAATGCCGGTCATTGTCCCCACGATGAGGTTCCAGATGTAGTTAATGCTCAGATTGTCGATTGGCTAGCACAAAGTTAACAATTTTGCGCCAAGACGCAAATGCAAAGAAACTTTCTGCCGATGCGCCTTGGTCCATGCAGGGTAGGAATGGGGCTAACAATCTGGGTGAGTGGATCTTAATCTTTATAATTGCACCTTGACAGAATCAAACTCATGTGGTGTGTAATGGAGCTTGATGTGCGTAATGGACATAAAGGGGCAATTCCCTTAAATCACCATCCAGATTTTTCCAAACAAGGCTATCAAGTTATCAGCGAACTAGGACGCAACCGAGAAGGGGGACGCATTACTTACTTAGCTAATGTCCTTAACTCTAAGCAACAGGTGGTGATTAAAGAGTTTTGTTTTGCTCGTGCGGATGCTGATTTATCAGGTGTAAAAGCATATCAGCGCGAAATCGAAATTTTGCAGCAACTAAATCATTCTCGCATCCCCCGCTATATAGATTCTTTTGAAATGCCAGGGGCTTTTTATCTGGTGCAGGAATACAAAAATGCCCCATCTTTAGGCTTAACGAGCGGCTTTAATCCAGAAGAAATAAAGCAAATTGCTTTGTCAATTTTAGAGATTTTGGTTTATCTACAAAAGCAAATTCCGCCAATTATTCATCGGGATATCAAGCCAGAGAATATTTTGGTTGATGAGCAACTAAATGCTTATCTGGTTGATTTTGGTTTGGCTAGAATACAGGGTGCAAAAGTAGCTCTGAGCAGTTTTGTAGCAGGAACCCCAGGTTTTATGCCACCAGAGGAACAGTTTGGTCATTCCCTGACTGAGGCATCAGATTTATATAGTTTAGGAGCAACACTGATTTGCTTACTTACTAATATCCGTTCTGTTGAGATTGGGAAATTAATTGATGATAACTATCGCTTTAATTTCCAGCAATTAGTTCCTCAAATCAGTCCGCGTTTCCGGCGGTGGTTGATGAAAATGGTGGAACGCAACCGAAAACGTCGCTATGCTAATGCGGCTATTGCTTTAAAAGCACTTGGGCCAATTGAAGTTGTTGGTAGTGCCACTGGGATAGATAATTTAATCAGGACACTCAAACCTAGAAAACGAGCTACTTTGTTGGGACTAGCTACTGTTGTTACACTGGCTACAATGGGGGCAACTTTGATGAGTTGTCACCCTGGTAATACGGTTAGGCAATTACTGGAAGCTACAGAATGTCAAAGTTTTGATTTAAACGCAAGTTGCCAAGAAAAAACCGGACATTAAGATTAATTAGGTCGCATCTGGCTAAGGATTACAGCGGTTTTCAATTGAATAGGCTACACCTGTAGGGGCACAATATATTGTCCCGGATTTCTCACCACACCTCTCAAAGCCTGTGCAGGGGAGCAGGGGAGCAGGGGAGCAGGGG